>JAPLGZ010000815.1 GCA_026389895.1 Chloroflexota bacterium
CAGCAAGCTGGCATGGCGGAGGATGTGGCGCTTGAACAAACTGTTCCTGTGATTCGGGCAACGAGTGAGAAAATTGCCCAAACCTACAATCGTACTGATGATTTACAGTTGGATTTGCAACTCGGCTCGGTGCGGATGCCAAAGGAATACCTGACCAAAGTGGTCTATGAACTCGTAGATAACGCCTTCAAATTCTCCAAAAACGCGACACCGGTTCGGGTAACCAGCACTACACAGGCCGACAAATATTTTTTGTCGATTTCTGATCAAGGGCGTGGCATGTCATCGGAACAGATCCAGCAGATCGACGCCTATATGCAGTTTGAACGAGCAACCCATGAACAACAGGGGGCGGGCCTTGGCCTGACCCTGGTTCGACGTTTGGCTGAACTCTACCGTGGCAACCTCCAGATTGAGAGCACCCCTGGCGTCCGCACCGTAGCCCAGGTCACCTTGCCTTATGCTATGAGTAACGCCTCTTAGTAACCCCAAAATGGTTTTATTCCTAACAAATGTGAGCCCGTATCAGCTCGGCTGATATGGGTAGTCGCTAACCTTCAAGCCCCACTAAGTAGCGCTTTGTCATAAGGATCGCTTCTAACAAGCGTAGCTTTAACTTGCCACCAAACCAGAAATGGCTATATTTAATCATATCTTAACATGCTTTTAGGCGCATAATTGGCCTGATTGTAAGCCAATTGTCAGCATTGGCAATGAATTAATAATAACTTGATAATTGAATTGTATAATGATGGGCTTGTGCCATTGCTACTTTGGGCAATCGATCCAAATTTATCGTTGCCGTGTAAATAGTTAGCACTATCCACATCATTAAAAATACCCAAAAGGATGTTCACATGTCTGTCAAAGCACTTAATGCACCCAAGCTTCCCCAGCGATCGCTTTTCCTGGATTGGCGAGCGCCGCGATCACTCCCTGCCTGTTTGCTTGTCATGTTCGTTGCTGTCTTATGCTTTGGTGTGCAATCCCCACATACCGCCCAGGCGGCGTCAAACTCTATGGTTCAGGGTGCCAACCTTGACGCTCTTTGTCCCCTAGTGGCCACTGACGAAGCATCACTGACGCTGGCCATCAATTGTGTGAATGGGGCCGGTGCTGGCGCCTATACGATCTCGGTGACCAATGACATTTCATTCACGCAGCCATCACCGCTGCTCACCAATCCTGCCGCGACCCAGGTCGTGATCGAAGGCAACGGTCACACGGTGGATGCCAACGGGTATGGCCGCGTCTTAACGATTAAGCTGACCCGCGTGGTGATCCGCAATTTGACCCTGCGTGGGGGCCGTTTGCCGCTGGATGGCACACGCGATGATAGTGGCGGCGCCATTCAATTGGCCGCCTCATTTCGGGATGGCGGTTGTGGATTGACCCTGCTCAATAGCACCATTGAAGACAACGAAGCGCCTAATGGTGGTGGTATTGCCAATTTGTGCGACAGCAGCGGGATCACGATCACCAATTCAATCATTCGCAATAATCATGCCACGCTCGGTGGCGGGATTTATATTCCGACAGCCGAAGAGCTCTTCAGCGAAATCGTCATCACGAACAGCCAAATCACCAGCAACCGCGCCGAAGAACGGGGCGGCGGCATCTTCTTGCGCGCCGGTGATTCGGGCAGCAACGCCACGATCAGCGACAGCACGATTGCCAGCAACGTGGTGGTAAGTGGCACCGGCGGCGGCATCAGCGTGCTCACCGGCAATGAAGCGGCGATTACCCGTCTTGCGCTGCACAACGTTGCCCTCACAAACAATAGCGCCAGCGCAGGTGGCGGGCTGGATGTAGATTCGCACGGCGCTACGATTGTTGCGGTGGGCAATACCACCATCAATGGCAACTGGGCCAACAACGGGAACGGTGGCGGTCTGTTGATTCAAGGCGTGACTGAGTTTGATAGCACCAATGTCCGCTTGATCAACAGCACCATCACGAACAACGGGGCCACGGCAGGTGGCGGCATCTACAAGCGAGATGGCCTGTTGACCCTGGCCAATACGTTGGTGGTTTCCAATCCGATGGGTGGCGACTGCAAACTAGAGGCTAGCCCTGGTTTGCCTAGCCGTTACGTCTCCGACGGCCACAACTTGGACAGCGATGGCGCCTGCTTGCCAGCCGATGTGCGCCAACCCAGCGACATTCCCAGTGGCAGTGCCAACCTGGGCCCACTAATCGACAATGGTGGACCTACTTTAACCCAGGCCCTACTCGCTGGTAGCCAAGCCATTGACGCCGGTGATGATGCTATCTGTGCTGCCGACCTGGTTAATAATGTCGATCAACGCGGGGTTGCGCGTCCTCAAGGCGCCCATTGTGATATCGGCGCTTATGAACGGCCTGCCCTGGCCGCATGCCCTTATCCGAATCTGGTGGCCAGCGATGAAGCGTCACTCCGCCAGGCCATCGAGTGTGTGAATGTAGCCGCGGTTGGCGACTATACGATTACGCTGGCGACCGATATTTCCTATACCCAGCCCTTGTTCCCACTCCAGAACCCAGCGATCACCAGTCTGTTTTTTGCCGGCAATCATCACACGCTCGATGCAGCCGGTCATGGTCGCGTGCTTACGCTTAATTTGGTGCAAAATCTAACCCTGCACAACCTCACCCTCACCGGTGGAAAGACGGATGCCAATGGCCTATCCCCCAATGGCGGTGGTCTATCCTTTAATTGTAGCGACGGTATCGACTGTCATTGGACCCTGCTAAACACCGTTGTGCGCAACAATCAAGCGGCTTCGGGGGGTGGCATCGACTATCGCTGTGACGCTAGTGGTGGTGGGGCTTTGGTTGTGCAGGATTCTGTGATTCGCGACAATCAGGCATCCGGCGTTGGTGGTGGCATCCGCTATGCGACAGATGAAGAGAGCGGTCTTTGTTCGGTGACGTTGCGCAATACACTGGTGGAAGGCAACCAAGCGTTGGAAGGTGGCGCGATGCGGATCTTGCGCCCGCGCGTGGCCATCATCGATTCCACCATTCGCAACAATGTCGCTACCGAAGAGGGCGGCGGGATCATGGCCCGCATCAGTGACGGGTTTATTGATATGACCGTGCTCCGCAGCACCATCAGCGGCAATCGCGCCGGCCTGAAAGGGGGTGGGGTCTATATTGAATCGCCCGATCAGGCGTTTGACATCAAACTGATCAACACCACAGTCAGCAGTAATACCGTCACCAACGGCGCGGGCGGTGGGCTCTACTTGCACGAGACAAGCGGCTCGTTGCGGATCAGCTTGATCAACAGCACCGTGGCCCAAAATAGTGCCAGCCAGGGGGCCGGTGTCCAGATCTTTGACCAAGACGTCGCTGAATCTTACTATACCAGCACGCTCCGGCTGACCAATAGCTTGATTGCCAATAACCTTGGCGGCGATTGTGCCGGCGAGGCGGCAACTGGCATTCTCTTTACGGGCCAGCGCATGGTCTCTTATGGCCACAATTTGGACAGCGACAGCAGTTGTCTGACCCCAGATGTGCGTCAGGCTAGCGATCTGCCCAGTGGCACTGCCAATCTTGGCCCGCTGGCCGATAATGGCGGCCCGACCCTCACCCATGCCTTATTGCCGGGCAGCCAAGCGCTTGATGCCGGGGATGATGTTGTCTGTGCCGCAGACATGGTCAACGGTCTGGATCAACGCGGGAGCACCCGTCCCCAAGGCGTCCATTGTGACATCGGCGCCTACGAAGCAATTGTCCAGACCGCCAGCAACCTGTTCTTTGTCAGCGCCAAGAGCAGCGGCAAAGCGGGCAACGTCAAATTTCGCGACGAAGATATTCTCGCCTACGACGCCAGCACTGGCACCTGGATGATGCTCTTTGACGGCTCGGATGTCGGGATCACCAAGGATGTCGATGCCTTCTACTGGCGGCGTGATGGCAGTTTATTGCTCAGCTTCAACGGTCCTACCACCGTGCCAGGGCTCGGCCCCGTGGACGATTCGGATATTGTTCAGTTCATCCCCACGGCGCTTGGCGAACAGACCGCTGGTACATTCGCCTGGTATCTGCATGGGCTGGATGTTGGCTTGACCACAGACGGTGAAGACATCGACGCGATAGGTTTCACGGCGGATGATCATCTGGTGATTAGCACGATTGGCAATTTCGACGCCCCGAACGCCAGTGGTCGCGACGAAGACCTCTTCCAACTGAACAATGCTACCTTTGGCAATCCAAGCAGTGGCACTTGGCGCCAGTATTTCGATGGTTCAAGCGCTGGTATGGCGAATGAAGACATCAATGGATTGTGGCTTGATCCGACGCAGCCGGACCTCTATCTCACGGTCAAAGATAGCTTTGCGTTTGACAACAAACAGATGGATGGCAACGACATCTTCGTCTGTACGTTGAGCCAAGTGGGCGTTTGTACCTATCACTTATTTTGGGATGCCGACCAGTCCGGCACCAGCGCCAAACATCTCGATGGCATGGGCATTGGCGCCTTGCCGCCGACCTTCTCGGCGGCGGCCCAACCTGAGGTAAGCGGCCAAGCAGAAGACGATCCTGCTAACGATGATGACATTGATGATCTGGATCTGCCAGACACAAACAATGGGCTCTTCTTGCCGTTAATTCAACACTAAACACCTTTTTCTGCGCTTCGCCAGCTATTCTAATCGTGGTTCATAAAGAGCGCCGCCATCCGTGACCACGGATGGCGGCGCTCTTTATGCCCAAAACTGTTCAACCAAGTTTTGATTTTCGCCATCCAGTGACACGCACCGTGACACGCTACGCTGGCATACTGGCAGCGTAGCACCCAATCATAAGCCTGGCGGATACACAATTACGTGTCCCGCTCGCAAAAACCTTAACCCAGAAAGCGATTAGGAAAATTATATGAAAAGAGTGGTTAGCCATCATCGAACCGTGGTTGTCGGGTCTGTTGTGGCCCTATGCTTACTCGTCGGGTTTGTATTGAGTTCGTGTAATATCAATAGTAGCGAGTTGGCCGGGGCCGCTGCGGCCCCGGATCAGGTAGCGGCGGCACTGTCGTTGTTACAGACCGAAAGTGAAGGTGCGGTGCAAGTGGATACCTATGCCCCCACCGGTGCGGCTACCTGGGTTTCGGCGGAACAAGGCGTGCTCACCCGCCAGTTTGCGCGGCAAAACTTGGCAACGGAAGCGGCTGCCAGTTCTTTTCTCAATACCTACGGCGGCTTGTTTGGCCTGACGGACCCGACCAACCAGATGAAGGTGGCGAATGTCCAAAGCGATGAGACGGGCGAACAACATGTAAAATTTGCCCAACAACAAAACGGTGTGGCGGTCTTCGGCGCCAACCTTGTGGTCCATCTGAACAATGAAGGCACGGTGCATGTGGTCAATGGCTACACGCTGCCCGACGCCACTACGGTGAACACCACGCCTAGTATTAGTGCTGAAGCCGCGGCCCAGGCTGCGATTGCCCATGTCGGGTTGGCGGATGGTGTCGTGAACCAGAGTTATCTGGAAGTCTTCAATCTAGGCCTGATCACCGGCGAGACCACTCCCTCCTATCTGGTCTATCGGGTGCGCGTCGATTCGCCGAGTCAACCCGAACTAGCACAATGGGTCTTTGTCGATGCGGCCAGCGGCGAGATTCGTTACGCCTATGACGCCGTCACCGAAGGGCGCAACCGCTCAACTTATAATCGACAACATGGCGGTAGCGGTGGTGTGCTAGCCCGGTCGGAAGGTCAGGCCGCGGTCACAACGGCACCTAATTGTACCATCGCGGATGTCAACAACGCGCATGATCTGGCGGGTGACACCTACGATTTTTACTTCAGCCGTTTTGCCCGCGATTCCTATGACAATGCGGGCGGGGCGCTGAAATCTTATGTCTGTCATGGCAACAACTATCAGAATGCGTATTGGGATGGCAGTTCGATGACCTACGGCCAGGGGTTTGCCATCGATGATGTTGTCGGTCACGAACTCAGCCACGCCGTCACCGAACGGAGCTCCGGCTTGATCTATAGTGGCCAGTCGGGTGGGCTCAACGAGAGCTTTTCGGATATTATCGGCGAAGCGCTTGACCTGACCAACGGCAAGGGCAATGATGCGGCCACTGTGCGCTGGGATATGGGCGAAGATCTGCCGGGCATCGCCGGTAGCTGGATCTGCAATACCGATGTTCACTACAGTTCGGCTGTGCCCAACAAAGCCTTTGCTCTGATGGTCGACGGTGGCACCTATAATGGTTTTACGATTGCGGGCGTCGGGATCGAGAATGCCGTGAAGATCGAATATCGCGCCAATACAAAATACTGGACGCCGTCGTCTAAATTCCTTGATGCGTATCGCGGCCTCAATACCTCGTGCAACGATCTCTTCGGGGCGACCTCGGCCACCTGTATCAATGTCAAGAAAGCCATGCAGGCCACCAACATGAACGGCCCACTGTGCGGTCAACCAGGCGAGACTAACGCCACGCCAACGCCCGCCCCGGCACCTGGCACCCCCGCGCCTGGCGCCCCGCTGGTCAATGGTGACTTTGAGTCGGGCCGCAATGTGGGCTGGACTGAGACCGATACCTTTAACTATCCGCTGGTTTATAAGGGCACTGCGCAGACGGGCGTCTGGATGGCGTGGTTGGTCGGTGTGGATAAAGACACATCGCAGATTGCCCAGAGCTACAAAGTGCCAACCGGTGGGGCTACGCTCCGCTATGCGTATCAGATCAAATCCACCGACTCGTGTGGCTATGATTACGGCTATGTGCAAGCAAACGACACAGTCTTGCTGAAGTATAACCTGTGCAAAACCAACGTGACCACCGGCTATGCCCAAGGTTCGGTCAGCCTGAATGCCTATGCCGGGCAAACGGTAACACTCAAATTCCGGGCGACCACGGATACCAGCCTGTCCAGTGACTTTTTTATCGACAATGTGAACATTGGCGCCGCCAACTTGGTGGAAGAAGTTGACCCACATGCCAGCCTGGGTGAGACCGCACCCGAAGCCAAACCGCTCGCACCGCCAACGGATAATGGCGAAAGCAAAGAGAGTCAACTCAATCAACAATCGCCAGAAGATCAGTCCAATAAAATTTTCTTGCCACAAGTTAACAAGTAGACTGAACAAGCAAGAGCACCGTGCAAGTCTGGCCTTCTTGATCTTGCTGAACGGCAATAGCCAGTGATGCCAGCGAGAGTTTGGTAAAATAAAAAAAGACCTAGAGCGTTCAAGCTCCAGGTCTTTTTTTGTTACTTATCCCTGTCTACGTATTTGTATGACTTCCTGTCATAGTTGGTGTCGCGCCTGCTGCTGTTAACCGCCGGCCGCTTCTGCTTTAATAAAGCCAGTGATAAGCGAATGTATGTAACACCAACCTAGAAAATTCACAAGCGAGCAAAGGAGCAGCCAAATGAACAGGCAATGGCTTATCGGCAAATTATTAGCATGCTTTGTTTTACTCAGTTTGATTATCAGTGATTTGTATACCAACATCACCTTTGCCCAAGGAGCGTTGACGCAAACCACAACGACCAATTCTCTTCTCTTTCTGCCCATGATCACCAATGGCAATGGGGGTGATAAACCGCCATCGGCGCCGCCAACAGCCACGACTCGGCCAGATAGCGCCACGCCAACGGCGACCGCCACCACCGCGCCCGATCTGCCAACGCCAACGCCAACCGCGACGGCGACGCCCATCATCCCGGCGCGCAATTTGCCGGCGGCGTTGGTGGGCACCTGGTTTAATGGCAATGCTCCCTTGAACGATTTTTACAATCCGCAGACCGGTGAATGGCGCGATGTGAGTGGTCTGGGCCAGATGTATGTCTTTGCGGCTGACGGCGCTTACACCTATACGGGCTTTTTGCGCATTCAAACTGGCACTTGTCGCAGCGAAGTCTCAACCTTTAAACAAGGCGTCGCCGAAAGTGATGGCGCCACCCTCGTGCTCCATCCTACGCATACCAGGACCAGAACTGTGATCATCTGTCCTACCGCCCAAGAGAGCATCACCGAGGGCTCTCAGGCGCCAGTCAACGTTGGCTGGACCATCGGCGATGACGGTCTTGGGCGCGAGCAATTGTCGATTACTGAGGGTGAAAGCGTCACCCACTATGCCAAACGCGGCATGGCGACGGCGCTGGTTGGAACGTGGGACAGTGATGAATTAACCTCAGCTGATTTCTATGACCCTGCCACCGACACGTTTAACCTGGCCAGCCCGCTGGGCATGTGGTTCAAATTCGCGGCCGATGGCACTTATACCTACGGCGAGCATAGCCATGGCACACCGGATGCTCAAGGCTGCGTGGTCACCTGGTGGGTCTATCAGGCGGGGACCATGACGGTGTCGGGCAGCAACCTTACACCTAAACCAGCCACTGGCGCGTTACGGCTAGAAAATAGCTGCAACCCCGATCAGCCAAGCCAGGAGGCATGGTTAGACGCTGAAAGAACTTATGTCTGGCTTTTCCGCGATCAGGCCACGGCGCCTAAACTCGTGCTGATTCCGCTGGAACGTTATGTGGAATTTATCTTTAAACCGGAATAAGATGCGTTTTTTATCGCTGTGTAGATTGTGACAAGCAAAGCCACCCATCTGGCGACCAGCGCTCACTGCTCACCTCTAGATACTCAAAACTGGGCAGGGTCGGGAAGGTGGCATGCGGCTCAAGTTGATACCAGAACGCGGTCGAAGCGATATCATCTTGCAAGGCCAGGTAGCGGGGTTTGCCTTCCAACGCCATACGCCAACCAAGCGCTTGCATCGTCTTGTTCGTGACGCTCCAAGCCATCTAGACGCCCACAAAATGGCCTTGGCCTTTGACCCCATCCAAAATGGTAACATTCGAGACGGGCGATAGATTGCCTGAATTTAAGCCTGAACCGTTGCATGTGTGGGGCATCGGTTCCTCGTGGATGTTTGCTGATGGGTTTATAAATGATGAGTGATGAGTGAACACATTTCACTCATCACTCATCACGCTTCATGGTCTCGTCTACACCACTTCCAGTGCATTCCGGTCGGGTAATACGGGAAAAGGCTGCGCGGGCAACGTCTGATACCAGTAAGCCACTGAACAAATATCATGTTGGCCGGGATAATAACGCCGCTCTTTGCGCCACCCTAATGCTTGAATCGTAATCTTCAGATCTTGGCGAAAGTTGATCGGGTCCATCACATGCCAACGATACATGGCGTGGCGATGCTGTGATTGATACGCACCGTCGGGGCGCAGCACCTGGTGCATGCCCACAAATGGCGTGGTGTAGGCCGTGTATTGGCCATCCAGATCAAAATTGTACGCGCCGCCAAAATAATCTTCGGTGCCAGTGCCGCAAATCGTGGGATATTCGCCATCGCCATCCAGGTAGAACTTGATCTCACCTTCACCCCACCACCCGTTGTTGTTGATGCTCCAACCCATCGATGTCCCCACATAATGGCCGCGCCCTTTGACGCCGTCGAGGATGACATATTCTTCGCCATACGGCAACGGATTCTGTCGCCGGAATTGGGCATGGAAATAGGCCGCTTGTTCGGGCACGCTGGTCAGACAATAGTTGATCTGGTAGAAACAGGCCCCGGCGCGCGTTGGGTTGCGATTTTCAATGGTCATACGTGCCCGTTTGCGGAAGGGCATCTCCCAAAAGCAGTTGAGCGCGCGGTTCGGGTTGACCGCTACCGGCAGCGAACTGATCTGCGTGATCGGCCCTTGCGTGGGGCGCTCGGGGTTTTGAAAGCTGTAGGGCATCGCAAAAAAATCAGTCAGCGGGCATTCCACGGATGGCTGCTCCTGGTCGTCCCAGTAGATGCGCAAAATGAAATCACGATCCATAATGCTGCCGCCAAACCACATGCTTTGCAACGCGCCGGAACCCTCGATGTCAGCCAAAACGACGGTCTCTTGTGGTTTGACCGTTACATAGGGGCGACATTTCCAGCCCCGCCCCAACTCGCGCGCCGGACCGTCTGGCTCTGGATCGGCCATCGCCCCCATCCCGCGGCCACCGGTTGGATTCTCAGCACTGATCGAGCGGGTTTCGGCCTCGCTCAGCCAAGAAAGATTGCCCAAGTTTCGTCCTAGTCCATTAAATTGCATCTTTTTCTACTTTCTGTTGGTTGAATTGTAACAGCCAAGCAAACCCCATCCCCGCCCAAAGGCGCGCCTAGGAGGCAACCGCTTCTAGGCGCGCTTCCCTGGTAAGGAAGGGGACTGATTGGTGGACAGAGGAAGTAACTCATTCTGCCCCACCAATCAGTCCCCTCCCTTACCAGGGGAGGGTTAGGGTGGGGTTGTGGTGCAGTTAACACAGATTGTATCGAAGGCTGGCATGAACCCCCACCTACCCTCCCCTGGTAAGGGGAGGAACTGTCATGGGAAGGCCAGCCTAGATTGTTCTGTCCACCAGAACGACTGGATGCTGCCCGTGCGGAAAACTTTGCTCACATTTCTGATATCTAAGAATTTTTCACTCATACGGCGCTCATCCCTTCCAGCGTACTAGGTTGCATCCCCGGCTCGCGTTTAAGGCACGCCACAAAGTGCCTCGGCTGAATTTCCAACAGTTTTGGTTGTACTTCTCGACAGCGCCCAGCTTTTTCTGGAGATTCTTCAACATGATCAAGATACCGCGTTGAACCACCACGTCGAGCGCGGTGGTCGGCTCGTCGGCCAAGACAAATTGGGGCTGGACAAAGGTGGTCAGCGCGACAATGCTACACGCGTTGCGCGCTGAAGATCGCGCGGTATGCTGGGCTAATATTCTGACGTATCGATAAAATTTATTAGAAATTATGCGCTTTGGGAAGCTTAGAATCTTTACAGCAATCGAACAATTCAATACGACGTCACATCAGCGTTGCGACCTTCGGTGAATGATCGCGTGAACCGTGTGCCGAGCGGTTCACGGCGCGGAGTATAACAAAGCAGGGATAAAGTTGTCAAACAATGTTTTTTGTCATAGGGGCGTCCCAAATGGGGGGCGGAATAAATTCCGCGGCTGAGAGTAGCAAGTCGCCTCAGCGACTAGGGAAATAGGGTCTGTGGATACTTTCTGCCAGTCAAATTCTATTTATCCCCTGGTTGGACTTTAGTCGTTCATGACTAAGTTTGACACCCATCCGCTTTTTCGTATACTTGCGCCTAACCGAGATGTGGTGTTTGAAATCACGTACTACATCTGCGAAACCTACCTACGTAGGTTTCGCAAACATTGCTGCGACTTTAGTCGCCGAACGAACAAGGATCTCTATGGCACAACTGACACCCCCTACCATGCGTCCTTATGGCCGCCAAATTCTGATCTGCAATCATGGTGATTGTGTGGAAGCCAACGTGGCCGAACGTCTGCATGCACTTGTGGCGGAACTAAATCGCCAAT
>JAPLGZ010000071.1 GCA_026389895.1 Chloroflexota bacterium
CAAACAACGCTTTTTTTCTTACTCACTCCAAATTTCTTGCCGCACAGCTATAAATTGCGTATACTGCAACAGTTGTGACTCTATTAAATCTTTGAGCAAAATTTATATATGCGAGATATTTGATGACTAAATCTTCTAATCTACGGTCAGTATCGAAGTCAGCTGCGGCCCGCCGCACCCGCGCTGGAGGTAGTTCATCTTTTGCCGTTTGGCTGATTGGCGGCAGTATTCTCGTGGTTGCGTTAGTCGTTGGATTCATTATGTATAACAACCGCACAGTGACATCCCCCATCGCCGCGCCAGCTGTGCCGGCGGCATGGATCAATCGCACAACCTTAGGCAATCCAGAAGCCAAGATAACGATCCAAGCCTGGGAAGATTTTTTATGTCCACATTGCAAGCGATGGAATACAGATGTGCAACCCAAGCTATTTGACGCCTATATAAAAACGGGGCAAGCCCGCCTGGAGTTTCATCAATTTCCATTGCAAAGTCATAATCCAGGGGCAACCATGGCGGCGCTTTCCAGTGAGTGTGCGGCCGACCAAAATGCCTTCTGGCCCTATCATGATAAATTGTTCGAAGTGCAAGAGCAGGGTCAAGACGCTTACACCATGGAAAAATTGACCAGCTATGCCCGGGAACTGCATCTAGAGGAAAAGCCGTTTATACAGTGCATGAGCAGCCTACAACATCAGTCCGACATTGCGGAGTCGGTCGCCAAGGCCCTCAAGTTGGGTTTGAACTCGACGCCATCCGTGCTGATCAATGACCAAGTAATGGCCGATCCCTATAATGAGACGGCATTCAAGACGGAAATTGATAAATTAACAAAATAGCCGTATGGCAGATAAGCAGCAGCCATTATAAACAGAATACCGCCGTTTCGCTTTAACGGCCCATGCTCAACCCTAAACTCATGTCTACTATCTCTGCCTGGCTTGATCGAAACAGTCTATACATTGCGCTTTTGGCCGCTTGGGTGGCCATGTTGGGTAGTCTCTATTTTAGCGAAGTAGCTGGTTTTATTCCTTGCATTCTCTGTTGGTACCAACGCATCTTGATGTATCCCTTAACGCTGATCCTGGCAATTGGGCTGCTGCGCAAGGATCCTAATCTGCCTTTCTTGGTGCTACCTTTTTCCGTGCTTGGTCTAGGTGTATCCACCTATCATTATTTGCTAGAAAAGACAGATATATTCGATGCCACGGCAACTTGCCAAGCAAGCGCGCCCTGTACAACGGCCTGGATCAATTGGTTGGGCTTTATCACGATCCCTTTTCTAGCCCTGATTGGCTTTCTGACTATTACAATTATGACAGTGATTGCCTTGCATGCTGGCGAACCGGTGGAAGACGAAGAGAGACGCGTACCCTGGCGTCCGGTCCTCAGCATCATCGCCGCAGTGTTAATTGCCTTTGCCATTTTAGCCCAAATAAATCGGCGCCCGGCCCAGGCCACAGCCGCATGTTTAACAAATAATATGTGTGTCGTCGTTGATCAAAACACTGACGCAGCACGAGAATTTACGCCCATTACGCGTCATTTTAGCTCCCTACCGGGCAACACAAGTGGCGGAGTATCTTGAAGGAGAGGTCGATTTACAAGCGTATGAGAATAAAACATTTGTTGGTGCATGGGGCTGGCTGGATCGCCCACGTGATAACTTTGCTCATTATTGGCATCCTAGTTATGCCGTGGGATGATATGCCGCAGGTTTTCGCCCAGAATCAATCGGGCATTACATCGCCAACCTCGGGTGCAACGATCACCTCGGCCGTACCCATTATTGGGACAGCCGTGAATGATCAATTTCAAAAATATGAATTAGCCTTTAAATTAGAACCGAGTGGTGATGATGCCTACGTCTACTTCGCAGGTGGGACAAGCCAGGTAATCAATGGACAATTGGGCACGTGGCAGGCTGGGGGGCTAGCCCCTGGTGTCTATAGTTTGCGGCTGCGCGTGGTCAAAAATGATGGTAATTACAATGAATTTCCCGTGCAAAATCTAAGCGTTAACCAGCAACCAGCGGGACCAACCGCCACGACAACCATCACGGGAACCGCAACACCGAGCACACCCACCGAAACACCAATTCCGACGGCGACCTTTACCCCAGCGCCCCAGCCCACCGTGGCAGTCGGCCAGGTAACCCAGCCGCAAGTTGATGATTCAGGGGATCAATCCACGCCGGTAGCCACCGTCGCATCAGCTGAAGTCACCGTCGATATTGGGCAAAGCACTACGGTCATTACAGGCACAGCCATTGCGCTCGGCGCTTCTGTCAATGACAACACCAGTGCACAAGCGCCGAGTAGCAGCAGCAATTTAAGCCGACAGATCGGCGAGCAACTCTCACTGGATCGATTGCGCACACGCTTCTATACGGGCGTCCGCCTGAGCGCAGCGCTTTTCTTTGCAGCCTTTGCCCTCTTTGCCGGCAAACGTATTTTTGCCTGGGCTTGGACAAGGTATCGATAAGTAGTGGGCAGTCAATGGCAGGCAATCGGAATGCTTGGCAACTATTCACCACTTACCATTTAACTATCTACCCAATTCATAACGTAGAACGCTAACGATGGCACCGCTCAAAATGATTGTTGGGCTGGGTAATCCTGGTCCACAATATAAGAATAATCGCCATAATATTGGCTTTCAATGTATTGACCTGTTTGCCCACCGCCACAACCTTGAATTGGGGAAAATGCAAATGCAGGCGCGCATTGGCGATGGTTGGGTAGAACGCCGCGCCCAGGGTCCAGTCCAACGCCAAAAGGTGCTATTGGTCAAGCCGCTGACCTACATGAATGCCAGCGGACAACCGGTGGCCCAATTGATGCGCTTCTACAAAGTGGCACAAGAAGATTTGATCGTGATCCACGATGATCTCGATCTGGATGCCGGCAAGCTGCGGCTTCGCGCCAACGGCTCTTCCGGTGGTCAAAATGGCATCAAGTCAATCATTGAACAGGTAGGTAGTCCAGAATTTGCGCGCATTCGCGTTGGCATCGGCCGTCCACCGGGGCGTATGGACCCAGCCGCCTATGTTTTGCAAGATTTTAGCAAGGCCGACGAAGAGAATTTTGGCGTCCTTCGCGAAAAAATCTGCGATGCGCTTGAATGCTGGCTGTTCGAAGGCTTACCCATAGCCATGAACAAGTTTAACGGATAATACAGGTCATGCATCTTACCGGACTGCTTGCTCTTTTACGCACCCTGCCCGCCTACCAAGCTTTACTGGGGCAGCCCGAACCCACGCCGCAGGCGCTCTTAGCTGCGGCGCGCCCTTATATCGTCGCCGGGCTCAAGACTGACCGCCCAGGTCCGCTCATTCTGCTCACGGCGCGCAGCGAGATGGCGCAACAATTTGCCCATCATCTGGAATCTTGGCTGCCACCCATCGAGCAAGGAGGCCCACCAGTCTACCTCTTTGCTGAACCCGATGCCCTGCCCTACGAACGAATTGCCTGGAGCGGCCACACCCGCCAACAACGCTTGACGGCCATGGCCGCGCTGCAAAGTCGGACGGGCCCCAAACCAGTGGTTATTGCCAGTGCACGCGCCTTAATGCAAAAAACCTTGCCAGCGCGCGAATTACGCCTAGCGCTACGCCCGCTTAAAATGGGCAGCATTATGCGCTTAGACCAGATGGCGCTTAACTGGGCGCAGACGGGCTACAACCCAGTCGAGACAGTGGAAGAACCTGGCACCTTTGCGCGCCGTGGCGGCATTGTCGATATCTGGCCCCCCAATCTCTCGGCCCCGATTCGAATCGATCTCTTTGGCGACGAGGTTGAAAGTATCCGCCTGTTTGATCCAGCCACCCAACGCTCCGATCGCAAGCTGGAAATTGTCGAAATTGGCCCCGGCAGCGAGGTGCTCACCAAATATGGAGCGGCGGTGCTCACGCGCTTAGGCGTGCAAGGCGAGAATCTAGACGTACCCAGCAACGAAGCCTCACCATTGCGCGACCCCAATTTATTGCTGGCGATTCGCGAGGAGATTCGGCTCGAAGTCGAACACTTACGCCAAGGCCAGAGCTTTCATGGGATCGAGTGGTATCTCCCCTATTTTTATGATCAACCAGCCAGTCTACTCGATTATGTGACCCCAGAAACGACCGTGGTGGTGGATGACGCGCTGGATCTTTTTGCGACGTTGAGCGAGTTGGAAACCCAGGCTGCCACCCTGCGTGAAGAATTACAACACAGTGGAGAATTGCCGCAAACGTTTGCCAGCAGCTTTTTTACCAGCGATGAATTACGCCAGAAACTGGCCGAAAGCAACCCAATCTTGCTCGGTTATGGGGATTTGTATAGCAAGGCGAGCAGCACCAACACACCTTTGGCGCGCAGTTTTGCACCGGCCCCTCGCTTTGGCGGAAAGGCCCCGCAGTTTATAGCGGATATTGTCAAGCACCAAAGCGAAGGCCATGCCACCGTCTTAGTGACACGGCAGGCCGCGCGCCTCCACGAATCGCTACGCGAAGAAAACATCGTGGCCCATGTGCAAAGTGATATCACACAACTACCCAAGCCGCGCACGGTAAGTCTGGTGCAAGGTGTATTAGGCGAAGGTTTTGTGGGACGTGGCTTTAGTGACGCTTCACAAGAGGGTGTCCCGTCTACCTTCAATCTCCATTTCTTCACCGATACCGAACTCTTCGGCTGGAGCAAGCCACAAGCGCGGCGCGGTTCGCACCATCAAAGCACTGTGGCGCCAGAGATCTTCTTTGCCGACGTGAAAGCCGGTGAGTTTGTCGTCCATCTCGAACATGGCATCGGCCAATATGATGGACTCGTCAAGTTAGAGATTGGCACGATCACACGCGAATACTTACAAGTTAGCTATGCACACGGCGACAAGCTTTATGTGCCTGTGCATCAGGCCGATCGGCTGAGTCGTTACGTGGGCGCCGGCGAAAAGACGCCGCCGGTCAATCGGCTAGGCACGGCCGATTGGCAGGTGGTCAAGGATCGCGCCCGCCGCGCCGTGGCCGATATTGCCGATGATCTGCTCAAGCTCTATGCCGAACGCGAAGTGGTGCACCGCCATATCTACAGCCCGGATGGCCCTTGGCAAGAAGAGATGGAAGCCAGTTTCCCCTATGAAGAGACCGACGACCAATTGCGCGCGATCGAGGATGTCAAACGCGACATGGAATCCGACCGCCCAATGGATCGGTTGATTGTTGGTGATGTGGGGTATGGCAAGACCGAGGTTGGCGTGCGCGCCGCATTCAAGGCCATTGTCGATGGTAAACAGGTGGCGATGCTGGTGCCAACCACCGTCTTAGCGCAACAACACTATCGCACGATCAGCAGGCGGCTTAGCCGTTTTCCAGTACGCGTGGAGATGTTGAGTCGTTTTCGCACGCCGGCCCAACAAGAAAAGATTATTCAGGGTTTACGCGAAGGCAGCATTGATTTTGTCGTCGGCACCCATCGTCTGTTGAGCAATGACATCGAGTTCAAAGATTTAGGCATGCTGATCGTGGACGAGGAACAGCGGTTTGGCGTATCGCACAAAGAAAGAATCAAGCAGATGCGCGCCCAGGTCGATGTGCTGACCTTGAGCGCCACACCGATCCCACGCACGCTACACATGAGTTTGAGCGGTGTTCGCGATATGAGCACCATCAACACGCCACCCAAAGAACGGCTGCCGATCCACACGGTGCTGGCCGAATATGATGAAGTTTTGATCCGCCAGGCGGTCCAACGCGAGATTAACCGCAAAGGCCAAGTCTTTGTCGTGCATGACCGGATCCGCGGCCTGCACTATCTTGGCGAACGCATTCAGCATCTTGTGCCCGAAGCGCGTATTGCCGTCGCGCACGGTCAAATGCCCGAACGTGAGCTCGAAGACATGATGCTGATGTTTTCTGAAGGGCAATATGATGTGCTGGTTGCCACGACGATCATCGAGAACGGTCTCGACATCCCGAATGCCAATACCATCCTGATCAATCGCTCCGATCATTTTGGGCTGGCGCAATTATACCAATTGCGCGGGCGCGTGGGCCGTAGCACACAACGTGGCCACTGTTATCTGCTCTATGATAAACATACCTCGCTCAGCTATGATGCCCGCCGCCGGCTCTCGGCGATCATGGAAAGCAGTGAAGAATTGGGGGCTGGCTTCCGCATTGCCATGCGCGACCTGGAGATTCGGGGCGCCGGCGATCTGCTAGGGGCGCGCCAACATGGTCATATTGACAGCGTTGGCTTTGATCTGTACACCCGGCTCTTAGCCCAGGCGATCAACGAAGCGAAGCATAAGAAGGAGCGCTTTGAGAAAGCTTTAGAAGGGGAAGCAGGGGACGACAAGGAGACAGGGCTTCGACGTGAGCTCAGCCGAACGGGACAAGGCGAAGGGGAAACAGGGAGCGAGGGAGAGAATGAAGATGACACAACCCTCACTGTGCAATCCGCCCTCGATCTGGAAACGCCGTTTGATATTGCTGATCCGCTCGCACCGCCCGTGACGTTGGATTTGCCAATTGATGCCAAAATTCCCCAAACCTATATTGAAAATGAGGCGTTGCGCTTGCAAATGTACCGGCGGATTGCAGGCATCTCGCACCCAGAGATCATCGATGAGATGCGCCAGGAATTGCTCGACCGGTTTGGCAAAGACGACGAAACCCAATCGGTGCCCGAAGAGGTCGAAAATCTGCTCTTCCAGATTCGCATCAAAATTCTGGCCCTACGCGCTGGTGTCACACGGATTGGCCGCGAATTAGATCAACTGGTGCTTCACAGTGAAGCGTTGGAGAATATGAATCGCCCCGCCATGCAACGCCGTCTGCGCCAGGGCCTGGGACAATTGGATGATGTTAATATCAATCCCGAAGAAGCCGCCCGCGTCGCCCGGCGCGCCATCTATTTGCCAATCGACGAAACCGGCCACTGGCGGACAGCCCTCGTGCGCACACTAGAGATCATGGCCTTTAGTTAATTCCCTAAACACACCTGACTCACAACCTACCTGCTGTTTATAAATGGCTCGACACCAAAGGTATGGATTTTGCGACGATGGTGGCCGAAGGTGGCGCCGGGTTATCGGGCGGGCAGCGCCAACGCTTAGCCTTGGCTCGCAAACCAGCCATTCTACTCTTAGAGGAAGCAACCAGCCACCTGGACACCACCGCCTAAGCACGATCCGCCGGGCCGACCTCATCCTGGTGATGGAGGGTGGCCGCATTGTCGAGCGCGGTATACACGAAGAGTTGCTAGCCCAAGCAGGCGTCTATGCCAACCTGTTACCGTCTGAAAAAGAGTAGGCAGATGCGACGGGCAAGCAAGACCATTCGCATATCGGGCATGCTTGGTGGCAGCCTCATGAATACCGCCCAGTGCAGAGCGAGCAAGGCAACAAGGGTTTATCCTCGAATCCAGTTGAGCGCCGAATTTTTGTTGACGACAAGATCACACACGGTGCTATCCCACACAACTTTCACACAATTTTGTGGGATAAATGTGGGATAAATGTGGGATAGTCGCGCCACCGATATGCCGTATACCAGGCGCCGTAGAAGTGTGAAACCAGCACTCAATGATCCGCCAGCTTTTTCCGCATCCGTACGTATTGTGCATAATCGATCAAGACACGCCGCCGAATGTAATCTCTTGTAGATGGCGCACGCTTTTGTGTATCTATGATTTTATCAGTCGCCAGCAGATCAAACGCGTCTGAACCCGCGCCACTGCCATAACTGACCACCAAAATCCGCTGGCCTGGTTTGGCAATATCCAACACAGCCGAAAGCCCAATCATCGCCGAACCGGCATAAGTATTGCCGATCTCTGGCACGAGTAGGCCGGTCTTCCACTGCTCCGGCTTGAAGCCTAGATCGGCCAAGGCACGGGTGGGAAACTTAGGGTTCGGCTGGTGAAAAATGACGTGATCATAGTCCGCCGCCGTTGTTTTCATTTCGGCCATCATCTGTTCCGCAGCTGGGATCACATGGCCAAAGTAGCCGGGATCACCACTAAAACGCTCGGCATGGCTCGGATAATGCGTGCCAGGTCGCCGCCAGAAGTCGGTGGTGTCCGAGACATAACTCAACGAGCGTTGAATTATGGCTAGCGCTTGCTCTACCGGACCCATCAGGTAAGCTGCGCCGCCGGCGCCAGCCGTATATTCAAGTGCATCGCCAGGGCGGCCTTGCGCCGTGTCCATACCAATGCTGAGCACATAATCGGCCATGTTGCTGCCGACAAAACCAATCCCGGCTTGCATCGCTTCGGTGCCCGCTTTGCAGGCAAATTGCCAGTCAGCCGCCAACACACCAGGTGTTGCGCCAATCGCCTCGGCGACAATTGTGCCCGTTGGCTTGACCGCATAGGGATGGCTCTCGCTGCCCACCCAGACCGCGCGAATCTCTTGTGGATCAATGTTCGCACGCGCCAGGGCATTGCGGGCAGCTTCGATGCTCATGGTGGCGGTATCTTCATCCAGCCCTGGCACCGCTTTTTCCCGCACTGGGCTTTTGCTATGGCTATCCGTCCAAACTCGGCTAATCTCGCTACCCGGCAAGCGATACCGCGGTACATAGGCACCGTAACCGACGATGCCGACAGATCTTAATGGTTGTCTTAGCATAATATTCCTTATTCCTATCAAAAGGACAGGTAACTTGTAATTCTAAATGTCTGGGCGCCACTCGTCTCATCTGTAACCGAGAATCTTACGTTTACCATTTACAAATTACTTGTTACCTATTACTTATTTCCTAACAGTTCCTTCGCCCGTTCTACACGAATCTGCCCTTCACGCACCAACTGAACCGCAATTCGATCAACCTCTGCGCCTTGAGCGCCTGCCGCAACCGCGATTTGTCGTGCATGCAGCGCCATATGCCCACGCTGAATGCCTTCGGTCGTCAAAGCCCGCAGGGCAGCCAGATTCTGGGCCAGCCCAACCGCGGCCATTACTTCACTCAATTCACGTGCGCTCTGGATGCCCAGAATCTTCAACGCAACTTGGGCTAGTGGATGGGCACGCGTTGCACCACCGACAATGCCAACCGCCAGGGGCAATTCCAGACGACCATAGAGAAATGCGGAACGACGCTCGTCTTCTCCTCCTGCCTCCCTGCCTTCAACAACGCGCCACTCGGTCAACGCACGATATTGCCCATCGCGCGCCGCATACGCATGGGCGCCGGCCTCAATAGCCCGCCAGTCATTGCCCGTGGCGATGGCTACGGCGTCAATGCCATTAAAAATGCCTTTGTTGTGCGTGGCGGCGCGATAGGGATCGGCCACAGCGAAGGCATTGGCATGGGCAATATTTTCGATCACCGCTAGGCCATGGTGGCCGCTGGCAGCAAAACTTTGGGCCGGAATCGTCACCTCGGCCCAGGCCCGTCGCTGGTCGGTCAAATTGCTCAGAATGCGAAGCAGCGCGCGCCCCCCACTTAAACGTTCCAAGACGGGTGCAATTGTCTCAGCCGCGGTATTAACGGCGTTGGCGCCCATCGCATCGCGCGTGTCAAATAACAGATGCACGATCAACATCGGTGTCGTGGGTGTCTGGGGCAATGGACGCACTTCAATATCCACCGGGCCGCCCCCTTGCTTGGCAATGGTCGGGCTGGTATTGGCCAACGCCAGCAAGGTAGCTTTCTCGGCCAGAATTGCCGCAGTCGCCTGTGCTAGATCTGGCACATCTAATAGTTGAATTTGTGCGATCATCACCGGCTCGGTGCTACCCGTAATAAAGCCGCCACCATCACGGGCCAGCTTTGCCGCAAAACTGACAGCCGCCACAATCGACGGTTCTTCCACCACCATCGGGATCAGATAATCGCGCTGGTTGAGTAAAAAATTTACCCCAATTCCAAGCGGCAGGCTGTAACGCCCCACCACATTTTCGATCATCTTATCGGCTTGCGCCGTGGATAAGCCGTTGTCAATAATCGCCATTTCATCGGGGGTCAAATTGGCCCAGGTTGCGATCAAAGCCAGACGCTCGGCCACACTTTTTTGGTAAAAACCGCTCAGGCGCGAAGAACGTGGCGCCGGGCTAGCTTCAGTCATCACAACACCTCTGCCCATCCAAACTGTTCTCAATTTGCGCGGCGCTTTACGATTACGCAGCATTAGACAACAGTAGCACAAGGTGACTGTCAAGAGCTATCATCGTTCGAGGTGGCAGGATTTGAGAGGAACTGTCATTGTTATGGCAGTCTGATAGTAACAGCATCAGTGACTGCCGATGCCAGTAAGTTAAAGTGGCGAGAGTAGGCGCGCAAGTATGGGAATATACCCTTAACTTGCATCCTATTACCCTGTAAACGCGGCCAGGGCTCGATTAATCGGCACATTAAGTAATTGCGGGGCAACGGCCAAACTTGCCGAAAGCAGCAGCACCACAATCGCAAAACCGGTGCTCATTGATTGTTCACGCGGCAGATAACGATTGGTCAGTGGTCCAAAAAGCAGACGCGCCAGCCGGATATAGCCAAAAATTGCCCCACCAGAAGTTAATAAGACCAATGCCGCTTGTCGCCAATCCGTCTCCGCCATTATTTGAATGGCCGCCCAATGGCCGGTAAAACCTGCGCTGAGTGGGAAGCCAACCAGACCTAAACCGCCCAGCAAAAAGGCGGCGCTGTTCCAGGGTAACCGATTGCCAGCGCCACGCCATTTCTCGATGCTAAAGCCACCCGCATGCGCTAACAACACGGAGAGCCCCACGGCAGTTGTCATCATGCTAATCGTACGCAACCCAAAGAGAAAGAGCACAAGTGACCAGTTGCGGGCGCCAGACGTAGCCAGGATTAAAATAATCAAGCCCCAATCATGGAGGGCAGAATAGCCCCACAAACGCCCTGGATGGAGCGCACCAGCAGCAGCCAAACCACCCCAAATGGCTGTGGCGAGGCCGGCCCAGGTCAACCATTGATCGAGCATGGTAGCCTGCTCAACAAAGGGATAGAGATTGATGATACGAAAATATAAATGTAATAGGGCTAGTTGATAGAGTAGCGTCACCAATGCCGCTGCAATGGGTGGCGCGCTCTGGGCCGTGGCCGGTTGGGCGCTGTGTAGCGGCACCGGGGCAAGCAACAAGATCAGCCCAATGGCCAACAGACGACCCGCCATCTGTTGCGCCACCACATCTTGCGGATTCAAGGGGATTTGCTCAATATACCAGGCGGCAATGATAAAGAGCGGGAAGGCCAACATAGGTGGAATTAAGGTGCGCAGTGGGCCGGTTGGATGAATCAAGCGGCCGGCCTGGAGGATAAAAACACCTATACAGCTAATGGCAATCAACAAAAGTGGTCCCAGCAACGCTGGTGCGATTGGCCCGGCCGTCATCAAGGCGAGCACAACATAGCCAGCCAGCAACACAAACATTAAAGGGGCAAAACTATGGCCCTGGCTGACCACTTGCGCCAGCAGAAAAGCGCCAGCCGCGAGAAGCAGGCTAATGACAAGAATGGGTACAGCGCTTGGCTGGAGTTGCAAGGTAAAACCCAGGCGCAACAAG
>JAPLGZ010000567.1 GCA_026389895.1 Chloroflexota bacterium
CAGCCGGTAGGGGCGATTTAATTCTGCTTCGCTCAGCGGCGCGCCCGCCACTTTTTCAATCGTGCCATCCTTGCTGGGGATCGGATCTCCGTGCGGGTCTACGGTCGGGTTGTCGAGGGCGCGGGCAATCGCATCTTCGAGCGCTTCGCTGATCACATGTTCCAGTTTCTCCGCCTCGGCATGCACTTGATCCCAAGGCAATTTAAGTTTCTGGTGTAAATAAAGCTCTAGCAGCCGGTGGTGCCGCAGTACTTCCAAGGCCACTCGCTCACCAGTTTCGGTCAGCGCGACGCTTTGATAGGGTTCATAGGCGACCAGGGATAACTCGGCCAGCTTTTTTACCATATTGGTGGCCGAGGCTGGCGACACATCCAAATGATGCGCCAAGGCCGAATTGTTGACCTCGCCTCCTTTGGCGCGTAGCAGATAGATGGCTTTAAGGTAATCTTCGTGGGCGGATGTCAACGTTTTTTGGCTGTCTAAAGGATTTTTTTTAGTCATGCTTAAGTTTTACTGGCGGCTCGAATCTCTGTCAAGATAACATGAATTGGGAATCTGTTTTAGGGAATGGGTGGGGATCAGATTCACAGCCGTATTATTTTACCACTTTATGTTGTGAGCTTCATCTTTTGAGCCATTGCGTTGTCAAAATCGCCAATAAATGTCCACCAATTGGTTAATGAGCGCCCACGATAAGATAAATTGTGGTCTGCGCCGGGGATATTTTGCATCCAATAGACAAACCAGGTCAAACTGTCACCGTTCCAACGACTACTGTTTAGCCATTGTTGTTCGCCCCTGCCCTCCGGTTGCCAGTCTTCGATGTCGGTTAAAATGGACTGCGGGTTGCGCCAGTCGTAATCGCGCACGCCATTGGGCGGATAGTGCGCCCAACCACAGCGCCCTTCGCCCGGCTTACCGACAAATTTGTTCCAGAAAAGATCGGGATCGATCTGGCGCAGCACGGCCTCGATCTGGTGCATATGGTCTTCCACCGCTTCGGAGGGGCCGCGCTGGTAATTGTAATGATAGACGGTGTACGTTTTAGAGAGCAATGGCAAATCATACGGATCACGGTCGCTGTTGCTGATGTCGCCAAAAGGGCCGGCCATATTTGATTCCCATAAATCAATCACGCCGCCATGATAACCCCAAAGCCAGACCTCTTTAATGCCGCGCTGCTCCACCCAGTCTTGAATGTTGATGCGGCGCAGGATCTCAGTGTAATCCGTCATCGGCACGCGATGGCCCGCCTTCCAATACGTGGGCAGTGGCTCCAAAAACTCTAGCGTGTCGACAATTTCGTAGCGCAAACTTGGCTGGGCGGCTCGGTTTTTATAACGATGATAGGCGCTGCCATTTTCCAACGCGGTGACCACCTGCTGGGTTGTGCGCGTTGTGTGTTCACGGATCTGCTCAAGTGGCGCGCCCACGTCGCCGGTGATCTGCCGATCAATGTAGCCATTTTTGACAGGAAAATAGTTGATGACTAAAACGGGAATCGTGAAGGGCGCCGGGCTATCGCTCTCTGCCTGGAGCAGGGGATTAAGCGGCGCAGTGCTCGGTTTGCGGGGTGGTGGCGCGGCAGCGCTCGATACTGGCTGCCAAAGCCGTGAGAGACGATCCAAAATCTTGTTCACCAAAAACCTCCAAAGTCAACACGCCAGTATACTGTTCCTGTAACAATACGGCGATCACGGGGTCAAGTTGCGCCGGTGACATGTGCGCCAATGATGCGTGATCGCGTTCGGCGAGCCCATGCAGGTGAATTACTCGGGTCCGTGGCCAGGCTGACTTTATATGCGGTAATGGATCAACCCCATCTAGCCACAAATGGCCCACATCCACACAGCGGCTGACCAGCGTTCGCTGCACCACGGGCTGCACAAAATCTGGTGGGTAGCCTTCCAAATTCTCAACGACCAACAAAGCCGGATCACCAACCCAGGTTGCCACCCTTTCCAAGGCACGGACACGATCAGCCTGCCATTGTTGCAGGCTACCAGGCTGGGTGTCTGATGCACGAACGGCTTTGCCATCGAGATGGAGCACATAGGCCCACGGTTTAAGCGCCTGGGTTAATTCTATCACCTGGCGGGCCTGGGCGAGAGAAGGATGCTTCCCCTGTTCCCAACTTAAATCGCTGAGCAAGTGGACGGTATACGTGAAGGCATGGTCAGCCGCAAGTTGGGCCAGCGCAGTCACGGTTGGGGCATCTGGTAGATTATTGGGCCCGCCTGGCACATCAAACAAGACCAATTGCATGTCCTGCACCTTGTCCACGAGAAAGCGGGCGTTAGCCAGCAGATCAGCGGGCACGATGTAAGAGGTCGTGCCGATCCGAAAGGGCAAATTATACGTTTGGTTTAAAGAAGCGGTCTTCATGATCATCCAGATGGCCGCGGGCAGTGGCGTAGAATCCGGCCATCCCACGGCATCACAAGCGGCTAAAATAGGTTATGTCCCTGGTTTCCAGAGCGGCTCGGGCACCTGACGCCGATGATTTTCAAAGCGTGCCATCACAAAGAGCGCATCGGAAAGCCGGTTGAGGTAGGGCAAGACCTGAGCGCCGATACCTTCTTCGCGCGCCAGGGTCGTAGCCTCGCGTTCGGCGCGGCGACAGACGGTGCGCGCCACATGCAAATGGGCCGAACCAGGCGCGCCACCCGGTAGGATAAAATTTTGCAACGTACCGACTACCTCGTTCATCTCGTCGATCAGCTCTTCGAGTTTCTTCACATGGCGCGCCTCGATCTGTGGCAACTTATACTTCACTTTGTCGGCTTCCAAAAAGCAGAGATCTGAGCCGACATCGAATAGTTCATTCTGAATCGTCGGTAGCACCGTTTGCAAGCGCTCGCATAACCCATAGGCCAGTGCCACGCCAATTTGCGAATTTAATTCATCCACCGTGCCATAAACGGCCACACGTAAGGTGTCTTTGGGCACACGTTGGCCGCCGCCCAGCGCCGTTGTGCCGGCATCACCGGTTTTTGTGTAGATTTTTGTTAGTCGTGGCATGGAAGATCCCTTTCTAATAATGAATAGTTAATAATGAATAATTAATTGTTAATTATGGATGATCACCGAGGTTGTTCGTTAATTATTAACTATTAAACCATCCCGTCGCTGTCACCAATTGGGCCGCCTTTTCAAGCTCCGCCTCTACCAGCGCTGCCCAATCCTCGGCCTGACCGCGCCAGCCTACTTGTTCTAAAAACCACTGGCGATACTGCGTATTCTCCAACAGGCCATGCAAATAGACACCATAGATGTTCGCCTGTTGCCAGCCCAAACCATCGGCTAGATGCGGCTGCACGCTGCTGCCCGCTTGGGTTTGCCCGTGATGAATTTCGTACCCATGCACCGTTCCGCCGTTTAGCCAGTCTGTTTCCCGTTGCTGCGTGATCTTGTATGGTGCGAGTGTAGTGGTCAGCTCAAGCAAATTTAACCCAGCGCTGTCCCCGCTTTCCAAGTGACTGGGGTCAAAGATATCGCGTCCCAACAGTTGCATCCCGCCACAGACGCCCAGGATTAGCTGGCCACGCGTCGCAGCCCCCAATACCTCTCGTTCCAACCCTGTTTGACGTAGATAGCGCAAACTTTCGACGGTATTTTTGCTGCCTGGCAGAATCACTGCTTGAAAATCTTGTAAACTTGTCAAGGTGCGAATTGGCACGACATTGACGCCTGGCGTATGGATCAGCGGGTCGAATTCGTCCAAGTTGCTGGCGTAGGGATAGAGCAGGAGGGCAATATTGATCTGGCCTGGCACCGCTGCGGCGCGGTGATGAAAAGTATCTTCATCGGGCAGGGCATGGCGGACCATTGGCACAATGGCGACCGTGGGCACGCCGGTGCGCTCCTGTAACCAATCCATCGCATTGCCCAACAAAGCCTGATCGCCACGAAATTTGTTCAGCACAAAGCCTTTGATCAGGGCCTGTTCGGCTGGCTCCAAACACATCCAGGTGCCCAGCAGATGGGCAAACGCACCCCCCCGATCAATGTCAGCGACCAGATAGACATCGGCCTGACATTCCAGCGCGACGCGCATGTTGACAATATCACTCTGGCGCAAATTGACTTCCGCCGGACTGCCCGCGCCTTCAATCACGACTTGATCATAATCGGCCAACAGACTTTGTAAAGCTTCGCGGACAATGGGCCACAACTGCGGCTTGCGCGCCAGCCACGGCAACGCGCTGATCTCTGGATGAAACTTGCCCAGCACGATCACTTGGCTATAGGTTTCGGCGCTTGGTTTGAGCAGCACTGGGTTCATGCGTGCCTGAGGCGGAATGCGCGCGGCTAACGCCTGTAAATATTGGGCGCGCCCGATCTCCAAGCCTTCGGTCGTGACTGCCGCATTGTTGCTCATATTTTGCGCCTTGAATGGCGCCACGCGTAAACCCTGGTTGGCAAAATGGCGACAAAGCGCGGTGACGAGGAACGATTTACCCGCGTCACTTGTACAACCCATGATCATAATCGGTCGCTTTGCCATCCCATGATTCCTTGCACGCACTGCATTTGTTTAAGCGCGGGGCTGCCGCAAATAGGTCAGCAAGTCGGCCAGTGTCGTAAATTCGTGCGGTCCAACTTGGCCTTTGACGCGCCATTGTGCGGCGCCAACCTCAACGGTAACGGGTACAGGAATCTCCAGATCTCCCCCATTGCGCACGACTTCGAAGCCAATGCGTTCCAATGCTCGCGCTGTCCATTGCCCCAAAAGACCTTCTCCTTCAAGCCCAATGGGGCCGCACGGTTGGCGGTGTAATTTGAACGTGCCCGCCATGCTATCGAATTCGACCCCTTCACTCTGAAAGGTTTCTGCCAATGCGCCGTTGAAGGCTAATTCTTCGGGGATCCCGTCCATCAACGGGCCGCCGCTGGGTAAAAGCCAGAGCCGATCCGCCACGCGTAACGCCAAATCTAAATCGTGGGTGGAAAGCAAGATGGCGCGCTGCGTGGTATAGGCCAACGTGCCCAATAAACGCATCAATTCGACGCGGCGTGGCAGATCTAAGAACGCGGTTGGTTCGTCGAGGATCAACACTTGCGGCTCTTGGGCGAGCGCCCGTGCAATCATCACTTTTTGGCGCTCGCCGTCACTTAATTCGTTCACAGAACGATGGGCTAGCGCTGTGGCGCCCACCGCTGTCATGGCCCATTGCACCACTTCTTCATCGTGCGGCGTCAACTTCCCGCGCCAATCGGTGTACGGATGGCGCCCCAAAGCGGCCAACGCATAGGCCGAGAGATTGCCCACATCGATGCGCTCGGTCAAAACCACCGCCAGCCGTTTGGCCAACACGTCCGCCGGCAAGCGATGGAGGTCATCCTTGCCCAGGCAGACCTGCCCGCGTAACGGTGCTTGCATCCCCGCCAACGTCCGCATCAGGGTCGATTTCCCCGCGCCATTCGGTCCAATCAAAGCGACCAGTTCACCAGGCCGCAGGGCAACGTTGATCTGATCTGCCACCACCGTTGCAGGGCGGCGCGAAGGGGTGTAGCCGATGGCGAGATTGTGGGTGGAGAGAGAGAAGTTGGTGGGAGGGGTAGGCGTATTCATAAGCAGGAATAATTAATAGGTAATAATTAATAATTAATAATTAATGGTCGCGTTTGCCGTCAAGGTTGCTTTATTCAACCAAATTGGCATTACCTGCATTAACAATTAATTATTCACTATTAATTATTATCCCCCGCCTCCTTTCCGCTGGCGCAGAATCACCCAAACCACAACCGGCACACCCAGCAGCGAGGTGATCACATTTAGCGGCAAGACGTATTGACTGCCCGGCATCTGCGCAATCAAGTCGGCAAGGAGGGCCAGGATTGCGCCGAGAAGCATGCTCGTGGGCACTAAAATGCGATGATCGGCTGTGTTGAACAGGCTGCGACACAAATGGGGAACGGCCACACCAAGAAAGCCAATTGGTCCACAAAATGCCGTCACTGTTCCGGCCAACAATGACGCACTGAGGATAATCCAGATACGCGCGCGCCGCACATTGACGCCCAGGCTGTGGGCATAGGTCTCGCCCAACAACAGGGCATTGAGTGATTTTGCGATCACGTTGGCGACAAGCAACCCGAGCAAGATCGCTGGCAAAAAGACGCGCATCTGGCTCCACGTCACGCCGCCAAAGCTGCCCGCCGACCACAAACTGAAGGACTGAATCCGCTCCGGTAAGCTAAAATAGACAAGTAAACTGACCAACGCGCTGGTCAGATAGCCAAACATCAGACCGAGAATTAATAAGGTGACCGTGCTTTGCACCCGCCGCGCGATCAAGAGCACCGCGCTGAGGACCAAGGCGGCACCCAATCCTGCCGCCGCCGCTAGTCCAAAATCGCCCAATACACCCAGCCCAGCCAGCAAGAGCGAACCCGTCGCGCCCACGCTGAGGATAACCAGCGCCACCCCCAAACTCGCCCCCGAACTGACGCCCAGGATAAAGGGATCGGCTAAGGGGTTGCGGAAAAGTGTCTGCATTTGTAGCCCACTCACTGCTAGCGCCGCGCCACCGAGCGCCGCGGCCAATGCTTTGGGCAGCCGGAACTTAAAAATTATGTCGGCCCAGGTGGCGCGATCCGCCGTGCCGCCCACTAAAATGCGCACGACATTGCCCAGCGGAATCTGCACCGAGCCGAAAGCCAAGCTGAGCATAAATACGCCCAACAAGCCGATGATCAGGCCAAGCAAGGCGAGACGGCGCAGGCCAAGTTGTGGCCAAGAAGCGTTAGAGAGAGTTAATATAGACATGGGCAGGGATTAGGGATACAGGATTAGAGGGATACGGAGGGTCTAGCCGACCTAACCCTGTATCCCTAATCCCGTGTCCCATTATTTCAACTGTTGATAGTAGACCAGCTTATGATCCGGCAATAAGTCTGGATGTAAAATTTTGATCAGATCCGCCAAGACGACATCCGGGTGCGCGATGGCGCTTTCGTAATAATCATTGCCACCAGTGGCGTTCGCACGGGCATTGTTGTTCCATACATTGCCCTTTTTGAACGCCGCAAACTCCGCATACCGCGCATCCGCCGCCTTGAGATCGTTTAGGCTGGCCAGGTAGCCTGTATTCAGCCAGAAATCGGCGTCTTTGGCCTTATCAAACACGGCCTCGAAAGCAAGTGGCGAACTGCCCGTCGCGGCATCATCTGCCCACAGATAGTTGGCGCCAGCGTCGGCTAAAAAGTGTGCGCCAAAGCTCTGACCACCCGCCACATACCACGTGCCTTGATAATCGGTGTCGGTAAAGACCGTGGGCTTCTCCTTCACGCTAGCGGCTTGCGCCGCCAATTTTTCGTAGGCTGTCGCCGTCTTCGCAAACATCGCGTCAGCCGAGGCCTCCCGATTGAAGAAAAGGGCTAAGAATTTGCCCCATTCGGCGCGCCCCAAAGGCGAGGTGTCGAGCCATTCGGCATTGACCACCACTTTCAAACCGGCTTCGATCAATAATGGGTGGGCGTCGGAATCGGCCGCGCCCATCGCATAGGTCATAATCAGATCAGGGTTTAAATCCAGCGCCTGTTCCACGTTGACCTTTGCGCCAAAGCCAATCATCTTTAACTTGCCATCGGCGGCCAATTTAGCCACTTTTTCATTGTTGACATAGGTTGTGTCGTCTAGCCCCACCAAGCGATCCAGCAAGTTCATCTCATCCAGAAAGGGCAGATAGGTGGTGGACATGCTGACAAAGCGCTTCACCGGCACTTCGATAATCTGCTCCTTTTTAAAGTCGGTGGGGGCGGGTGTGCCACATTGCACCAGAGCATATTGCAACGATTCTTTGGCACCCTGCCACGGCGTCTTCACCGTGACCACTTTATAATTGTTGTGATACTCGACGCTAAAGCCATCGGTGTAGGCCGGCTTCGTCTTCTCGGGAAAATAATCCACCGCCGCGTCATAGGTGGTCACGCAGCCATCTGCCATATTGACGGTAGGTGCGGTGGTCGTTCCGGCGGCGGGTGCAGGGGCAGCAACCGGGGCAACAGCCACCGGCTGGCAGGCGGCCAACCAGAGACTCATGATCAAAACAAGCGGTGCTAACCATTTACGTAACATAACTTTCTCCTGGACAATTAATTCAGAACTTTCACACAGATCGGATGTACGCGCCCGGCGCACCGATCTGTTTTTTGCGGCTTTGCGTGCATAAAGCCTATGGTTTTGCTGATGCATCGGCGCTTGGGTCACAAACGAGGGCGTCGTTTTCATCCAAACGATGAAACACATACTCCGCAACTGGCTTGCCACCGATTAAATGTTCTTTGATAATCCGATCCAATAACGCCTCATCCACATGGTGATACCAGATGCCATCGGGATAGACCACCAGTAGGGGACCATTAAAACAGACGCCCAGGCAAGGTGTGATCCCGCGCTTGACCCGAATCGGATTGTCGTAACGGCCCAATTCGCCCAATTTAAGCGCCAGGCTTTGGTATAATTTATACGCCTGCTGCTGCGGGTCACAATATCGACCCGTGCAGATAAAAATATGTCGTGCATAGGGCGCTTGACTGGGCGCATCCAACGGATTCTGCTGTCTCATCACAAATTCTCAGAAATAAAAAAACCGCCCAAAAGGTGGGCGGCATAACGCAAGGGTTCTCCTGGCGCTCGCCCCCTTTATCCACGAAGGTGGTACATAAGCGTCAACTAAGGCGGGTAATCGGGCTTGCTAATAAGTAATGAGCAATAACTAATAAGTAATCATTAATGGAAGAGCCTGCCTTATGCACGCTCCTGCATTAACAATTATTCATTACTTATTACTGATTACTTATTACCTACCGTTGCGGGACAGCGCCGGACTGATCAGTCGATTTCACCGGTCTTCCCCCTTATGCGCATATTTTTGTCGCTTAATGGCCACTAGCGACCCTAAGCGAAGCGCACCTTAGTTGGTAAATCTATGTAATTGTTAGGCAGAGTATAACAATGGTCACCTGCGAAGTCAAGAAAATTATTGAAGTGGTGCATCCCAGATTTAGGCGCAAATGGAATTTGGCCCCTGAGCGTAGCAAGTCGCCTCAGCGACTAAGGGCCTTATATTCCAGTCGCTGAGGCGACTTGCTATTGTCAGGAGCGGGATTCATCCCCGCTATGCCTATTCAAAATATTGGTCGCACCTGATGTTTGTAACGCCATCCGCGCGTAACGAACGCACAGATTATGCTATACTATAGCGAAAATTTTCTGCTCGCCTGTTTAAGAAAGGATGATGAAGCAAGCCTTTATGAACCATTATGAACGTTCTGCCTTGAATTTTTTTGCGGCCAATCCGCTCGATCGTTTGGCGCTCAAACGGCGCGATCCCACTTGGCTGCTCGAACAACTAAGTGCGCCCACGTCGCGCATTGTGCCAGTCTGGCAATCGAAAAGTTTATTGAACAATCAAAGCACAGTGCAAGCGGTGTTAGTAGAGCCAAGTACTGTGCCAGCGCTGCTAAGTGCGGTCGAACCTATTCTGTTGGGGGCGTATGATGGCGTCACCTATTTCGCGGTTGACCTCTCTGCGACGGAAATAACGCTCGTGGAGGTTTTGCATCAGCTGGGCAGTTTTCAAGATTTATGGTCGACGAACAACGGTCTGGATGCCAAAACAGCCGCTATTTTGGCCTATGCCAAAGGGATGGCCTATTGGCATCAGCGGCACCGTTTTTGTGGCGACTGTGGCAGCCCAACTGAAAGTAGAGATGGTGGTTTTGTACGCAAATGCACCAACCCTGCCTGCGCCAAGCAACATTTTCCGCGCACCGACCCAGCGATCATTGTGTTGGTCCACGCCGACGAAAAATGTCTGCTAGCGCGCCAGGCCAGTTGGCCGGCTGGGCGTTATTCTGTGGTGGCTGGTTTTGTCGAGCCAGGCGAAAGTTTAGAGGATGCCGTCAAGCGGGAGGTGGGCGAAGAGACCAATATAACGGTTGCCAGTGTGCAGTATCACTCTTCGCAACCGTGGCCTTTCCCTGGCTCGTTGATGATCGGTTATACCGCCGAAGCGTCAAGTTTCGATTTTCATTATGCTGATGAAGAATTGGAGCATGCCCGCTGGTTCTCACGGGCGGAGATCGTAGCGGAGATCGAGCAAGGCACACTCAAGTTGCCGCCCAATATTTCGATTTCTCATCGTTTAATCGAATCGTGGTTTGACGCCGGCGAACAGGGCAAGCTGAGCGATTTATTGGCAAAGCAGACGGGAAAATGGTAATCATGGTAGGGGCCAGGCATGCCTGGCCCCTACCATGATTACCAACCTTATTCACGCGGTTTTTCCAACTGTCGCCAACGGTTTTCAATCACCCGATGCTCCAAGCCTGGTGCAATCATACGGTCGTCGGCGTCCCAGTTGGGCATTGGTTGCGGGGAATTTCCATTGTTATCGCCGAAGATCTTATTGAGCACCAACACGGCGCTGGAAAAGTAGGCAAAACTGCCAAAGACCCAGATGAGGCCCCCGCTGAGTCGCTGATCATCGAGCATGCTCAGTTGCAACGAATGGTTTAGCGTGGCATTCATGGTCGCATAATAGCTATAAAGCGGCACCGTCTGGAAGGCGATCGTGAGACCCGAGCCGATGTTAGGAATTTCAACGCCAATCAGGCAGACAAAGCGCACCCAATCGGGGTATCGACCATGAATGCGGGGGCCAGTTTCGACAATGTGCCACCAGAAGAGCAGCGCGGCGCTAAACAAAACGCATAAGGCGGCGCGGTGCCACCACGGGTGGGGCATGATGCGGTTGACAAAGGTCGGATCATGCCAACTCAAAAACACACTCACAAAGAGTAACCAGGCGAGCCCGGGCTGGGTGACGCTGCGCAGCAGCCGACCAGCGGGCGAACCGCGATGCAGAAGTCGCGTAATGCCGCGCCGCCAATGGGCTGGCAAACCCCACATACTACAATGGAAGGGACAGGCCAGCCAGAAGAGTGGCGCGGCAATCATGCAAAGAAGAATTTTTTGCCCGGAACGGGCGACCAGCAGATAGTGGCTCCAGCTTTCCAGCGGTGAAATCATCACCACTGCCACCGCCACGAGACTTATCCCAAAGAACCCCAGCCGTGTTCGAGTGGCCAAGTGGGGTTGGATCCTATGCAAGCGTTGCCAGCCCCGCCCATAAACCAAACCGAGCAGGGCTAGCCACAAACTAACCAGGATCTGCCACATTACCGTTGACTGGAGTATTTGCATCGTATCGCTACCGATCAGCCGAGCAATTATACGAAAAGGCTTCGTCGCTGTGCTACATACCCAGTCTAAATGGCGCTGTTTGAATGTACGGATTTTATTCTGCAAAACGCGCACGTTCAAAATACTGGCGCTTCAACTAGCTTCGGTTGCCATTTGATGGGAGTCCACAAGTAAGTATGTGAAACGTACAGGGTTGAAATGGTAACCGGCCTAGAACTTCGTGCGTCAACATTTCTGCGTCCCACGAAGTTCTAGCGGGTATTTTGTATGCGCTATTCTACTCCTTCTTTGCCACGCTTGTCTATAAGCTTGCTTTCAAAATTATGCTATAGCGCCAGCCGCGCCGTATAACTACCTGGGTGCGGCGATCAAGGGGCGTGGGGCCGCGCATGGGTCCAGCTAGTCCAGCCCATGTTCTTGCCAGGGCTCGCCTTCTGATCGGTGGCATAATTGGTGCCGTAGGCATAGTTGATCAACCACACTTGCCATTCATCGTCCGATTGGGCAGGCCAATTGATGCTGTCTAGAAACTGGACCGCCCGCAATAAGGCTTTATCTTCCCACGCCCAGGCCGGGTAGCCAGCCCGACTCAACAACTCAGCTTCGACAACGGCGCCCTGTAAACCTTCCCACGCGTAAACTGTCTCCGCTGGTGGCCATTGAAAGCTACCCCCACGCCGCATATCATCGGGTAAAACACCATCGATCGAATGTCCTTCTTTCATCGCGCCCACGGGGTTGATGCCCACCGGCTTTGTGGGATCGGCCTGCCAGGCTAGATCGCCATAAGTAAAGTTATGATAGGCCGCATAATCACCCAACCAACCATGAAATACTGTCGCCGCTCGATCAAGGTCAGCCTGATCCCCCAAGTATAAAGCAACCGCAACCCGTGAAGCGCCCGCATGATTGCCCCAATTGTTGGGCCGCCTTTCGTGAATGCCGATCAGGGTATTGTTGTCTAAAACTTCGGTGCGCAGCTCACGCAGCTTTTGCTTAAACTGGCCATCGAAGGTCGGATCGTAGCTGGGCAAATTGATTAAATCCGCCGCGATGACATACGCAGCCAATTCACGCCCAAGGGCCAAGACGCGACCGCCGTCCTCGGTGTTATTAAATGTAATAATCTTTAAGGCGTCAACCACCTCATTGCGATAGCGTTGCTCACCTGTGCGTGCATAAACCAATGCCTTGGCCAGCACATTCGTATTGGCCTTTGACTCCTGGTCGCTCAACGTTGGCGACCCAACCGCGCCGTCCGCCGCCGCTTTGAGTTGTGTCCAGGCGGCCCCAGACATCGGCAAGTCGGCCAGCTCTGCCGCCGAGACCCAGATCCCGACGGACCGTGCGCCAGGTGTGCTGGTAGGGCCGGTGGCGGTTGGTGTCGCCGTTGCGCTCGCTGGCTTGGGGGTATTGGTTGGGGTTGGCGTTTTTGTGGGTGTGGCTGTTTTTGTTGGCTTTGGTGTCTCTGTTGGTTCTAATGTCTTAGTCGGCTTGGGGGTCTTGGTCGGCGTCGGTTCGCCTTCTAGATTAAAACTCCTGGAACTGACCGCCGTGGCGCTATTTGTCATGACTTGGATCTGGCCACTTGTCAAATTGGCTGGCGCAACTGCATAGATCCTTGACTTTGAGTCTACCGTAAAGCTGCTGGCCGGCGCCCCATTAAATAATACTTGCGTGATATCAATAAAATTGTTGCCTTTTATCTTGACGATAGTCCCTTCTACACCAGAGGATGGGGAGAACGACGAGATCTCAAGCTTGCTCGCACTCGCATCTGCCCCCACCGCGCGGGCAAAGTTACTGGCACTGGCGCCTGTCCCGTTCTCTGTGACCACGCTCACGACACCCTCTATGGCGCCTTCCGGTACAACCGTAACAATTTCAGTGTCCGAAAGCACTTCAAATTCATCTGCTGGAATGCCATTAAACAGCACCGCAGTTACACCTATCAAGGAACTCCCCGTCAATACCACTTCGGTGCCTTCTAGACCGGCCGCTGGGGTGAACGATTCGATCACTGGGCTGGCTTTGTACGAGGAAATTACGATGGGGAGGTAAATCCGGCCACCCTGGGCGATCGGCACGATGGGTAAACCGAATAGACTAAAAGCAAGGACGGCTTTCAAGCCAAGTGGTGACCAGCGCGAACGGAATAGATCGGTCAATCTTTTCATTTGTACTCCTTATTGGCCTGTATAAACTGAAAACAGGGGCTTTCACTAGGTAAGCTTAGATGTAAAGTGGGTTCGCAAGCATAAGCATGGGTTGCAATGAGAGGAGAAATGTGGCGTCAGGCCCGTTGCTTTGCTCGTTTGAAGGTCGGCGATGTTGGCAATGTGAGGATGAATGAGGGTCTGCCTTCCATTTTTATAAGTCTATAAAAAATTTTGAAACAGCCATGATAGGGAAATAGATCTTCTGGCACCTCTGTTTTTATAAGTTCTGGTCGTTATATAAACCAAGAGAAATCTAGATTATTATTATCTTACAATCACAAATTAAAAATATATTATTGAGTTGATATTCTGTTGTCTCAATTAAATATAGCAACCGGTCTAGTTGTTTTCAATCGGCCATTTTGCTGATCTTAAGAAGCATGGGGAGATGAAACTGAGGGGTGAGGGGCGAACAGAGGAAACGGGCGGGAAATCCTATAGCCGGATAAGGCATCCGGCTATAGAGTGCATCTCAACTAGCCTTTCTCTTCACTGCGATCCGTCGCCAGCGGCGGTTCGTAGGAGAGGGCGGCAATCTCCTTCCACCATTCCGGCGTCATTTTTACGTCCAGCGCGGCCAACGATGCCTCGATCTGCGCCACGTTGCGCGCCCCGATGATCGGCGCCGTGACAGCCGGATGGGCCATCACCCAGGCGACGGCCAGCGAGGCTGGATGCACCCCGCGTTCCTGGGCGTGCGCGGTGAAATTCTCGGCAACTTCGTAATACATACCTTCGCCATACCGCTTATTGTACATCTTATTTTCGACCAAGCGGCCCGCACTTGGTCGATCCGTGCTCTTATATTTGCCGGTTAGCAAGCCACCACCCAATGGGCTATAGGGAATCACGCCAATTTGTTCTGACTGGGCCAAAGGCAAAATTTCTACTTCGGCTTGGCGCTTGACCAAATTATACATGGGTTGAATACACTCAAAACGCGCCCAACCTTCACGCGCCGACAGGCCATGCGCTTTGGCAATCTGCCAGGCCGCCCAGTTGCTCACCGCCGGATAGACAATTTTGCCTTGGTGGACCAGGTCATCCAAAGTGCGCAAGGTCTCTTCCATCGGCGTGTTGCTGTCAAATTGGTGCACGAAGAGCAGATCCACACGATCGGTTTTCAGGCGTTTGAGACTCGCCTCCACCGCGCGTGTGATGTGGCGACGCGACAAGCCACGATCATTGATATCCTTGCCCATCACGCCAAAGACCTTGGTGGTTATGATCAACTCCTCACGCTGACCAGCGATCAACTTGCCCAAGATCTCCTCGGCGCGACCCACCCCATAGGCATTGGCACAATCAAAAAAGTTGATCCCAACTTCACGGCAACGTTTGAACATAGCCGCCGAGGTAGCTTCATCCGCATCGCCGCCAAAAGACATAGTGCCAAAGCAGAGCCGAGAAACTTTGACGCCGGTGCGACCTAGTGTGCGATATTCCATGGTTAATTCCCTCTGAAAATAGTTTTGCTTATTTACGCAATAGGATAGAGTCACGGATCGGTAGGGGCAGATATGCCTGGTCCCTACCGATCCGTGTGTGGCATCATTTTGCTGGCGCCAAGGGCGGTCGGTCAGCCTAAAAGAGTGTGAGGATGCCCAGGGCAAATTTCGCTTCATGTGCTAGCAAGTGTTGCTTGCGCCACAGTCCGCCCCCGTAGCCGACTAACTTGCCGTTGCTGCCGATCACGCGGTGGCAGGGCACAATAATATTGACTTTGTTCTTCCCATTGGCATTGCCCACGGCGCGCACGCTTTTGACATCGCCAATGCTGAGGGCAATATCCAAGTAGGAGAAAGTCTGTCCGAATTCGATCGTTCGCAAGGCGCTCCAAACGCGTTGTTGAAATTCGGTGCCCGTCTGTTGCACGGGTACGCTGAATGCCTGACGCGTGCCGGCGAAATATTCTTCAAATTGTTGGACACACATTGGCAGCAACGGCGGCACCTCTGCCCCAGTTTCACCAATCTGCTCGACAAAGAGCACCGACACAATATAGCTATCGGTGCCCTTGATCTCCATGACACCCACGGGTGATTGATAGTAGGTTGTGTAAATTTCGGACATAGACATAAGAATCTTCCAACCTGAAAATGATTTAGCGTGATGCGTGAGATAGGACCGACTATTTAGTCAACTTTCACTCATTACTCATCACTTATTACTTATCACTCCTCACGCTTCATAACGCCGAATAAACGACGCTCGATAGACCAATCCGTCGCGCAATTCGTGAATGGCCAGTGCGGTGAGGGTCTGTCCGCCATCAAATCCGGTAATCAATTCTCGGTCAATCACCACATTGTCCAAAACGGTACGCGTCTGAACGACCATATGCAAGTTGGGGTTTTCGCTGAATCGTCTGCGGTACAATTCGCGGTTTGCGGCATAACCGCTGGCCAATACTTCGTCATTTTCATAAAGTCGGGTCACAATATCAGGGGCAAAGCAAGCACAGAACGCCTCTAAATCTCGGCGATTGTAGGCTTCCATCTGCCGTTGGATCACGGCACCGGGGTCAGTGCCAGGGTCAGTGCCGAGATCAGTGATCATTTTGCTCATATCCGCTCCTCTCGCTGGTTGGTTGAAAAATGACAATTGCGAGTATAGTGCCGAATTGTGATGGAACGAAATTTTAATTTGCACAAAAGTTCACGTGATGCGAGAATTTCTCCTATAACAATGCGTATAGTCGCACCTGGCCAAAGGGAACCGGCGCGTGCCTGTCAGACGACACATGCAACTTTGCGCTAAAAAGCGGCGTATTGGTGAGTAAGAAAGATGATCGAACAAGGTCTATTTCGTGCGATGGATGCACGAATTTTGAAAAAGAGGGATAACGACGATGCAAGGTGAACATAAATTACAACGCCAAAATGCTGTAATTGCCGGTGTGTGCGGTGGCTTGGGTGAATATTTTGGCGTTAAGCCACTTTGGTTCCGAATAGGCTTTTTACTCTTTACGCTGCCCGGTGGCGTACCGGGTCCACTGCTCTATTTGGTGCTGTGGGTGCTGGTGCCAAAGCGCTAGACTGCATCACCAATAAAATTTGCCGCCGATTATTCGGTTAGGCTGACAGGTCAAGGGGGATAGGCATGCCTAATCCCCCTTGATTTCATTTGAGCTCTAAGGGTTGCTCGGCTAGCTCTCGCCACTTGCGATTGTAATACAAAATGGGCGCGCCTTCTTTACGGGCAGATGTAGCCATCACCTCGCCAACAAAAATCGTATGATCACCGGCCATATAGGCGGCGCGCACTTCACAATCTAACCAACCTAATACGCCTGGCAAGAGGGGAGAACCGGTTACAGCTGTTTCCCACGCAATCCCTTGAAAACGATCGACAATCTCTGGAAACATGCCCGCAAAGCGCATGCCCCATGCTTGATGCTCAATCCCCAAGATGTTGACGGCAAATGTGCCACTCGTTTCAATGGCTTGGTGTGTATGTAATTTTTTGTTGATACAGACCAAAATTTGGGGCGGATGTAAGCTCAAGCTGGCAAATGAACTGGCCGTAATCCCCGTTGGTTCACCATCAACCAAGGTAGTCACCACCGTGACCCCGCTGGCCCAATGTGCCATAGTTTCTCGGAAAACTTGTGGATCGATAGTCATATTGATTCCTTGCTTTGCTATATTGGCAATTTTACAACTCTATTATATACGTTTCTTGACGACGAAGTAATATTTAGAGGGGAGAAAAACGCACAACGAAGCCCGATCTGCGCCAACTGAACCGTGAAATTGGTTAGCCGTTTTGTGAGAATTCGTTGACGTTTGTTACAATGACCTTAATCAATCTTGGCGCATGCCATTTCTGTGTGAAATAAATCATCTAAGGTTTATCTACGCGCACTGATACGAGCACGGAACATAAACCTTGATAAATATATAGCTATTGAATCTGTATTTTGAATCTGTATTTTGAATCTATAACGTGTGGGAGCATCTTTTCTCATGAAAGCAACGCTTTACATGCAGGGCAAAAAGAAACCGGTTGCGATTTTAGATGAAGTGAACATTATTCAGATGAATGACAACCACAAAGCCAGCCCGTTGCGGATTACCTACAAAACGCAACAGTTTAATGCGGGCAAGACTATGCTGGAATTGTACCGTGACGAAAAATTGACGCTTAAGTTAGATGATGGGCGCGATGCTAGTGTGCTTTTGCAACATTCCAGCCTCGATATGCATGGCTTCTCTGTCGGTGTCTTGCGCGTCTTAGACGGGTTAACCGTCTAGCCCGCAACGTATCAAGCATGAAGTATTGACCCTCATCCGTGCAAAATGCCAACCCTGTGCAGGTGCAGATGGTTGGCATTTTTGATTTGTTGCTCGTTTGATTTATTGCTGGATAGCCTAGTTCGATAAAGTTAATTATGGATGAATCTACCTTAACCCAACCTGCTGTTCCGCCCACTCCGGCGCGCCGCAAACGAAATCGCACCTTGTTCTGGCCCGGTTTTGCCGCAGGTTTTTTGCTGCTCAGCCTACTAAGTTGTGGCGGGCTGGCCATGACCATGGGGTTGGATCGCATCAATTTAACCAGCCTGCAAGAAGGCGATCCCGCATGGACGCCTCAACCCGCCACACCCACTGTCGAAGGTGCGCAGGCGGCGGAGCCAGATTCTAACGCCACGCCGGATCAAGCCAGCGGCGCCTTTCGGATCGGTGAAACGGTGCGTAATATCACAAATAGCCCCGTCAATATTCGCCAGTCACCCGGTTATCTAGGCAAGTTGCCGAGTGATGTGATCAATGTAATCCGGCCCGGCGATACCATCGAGATCATCGCCGGCCCCAGTCCTGGGGATAAGCTGACCTGGTGGCGGATCCGTTACAATGGCACCGAAGGCTGGGTAGCCGAAGCCACCGCCAGCAACGTCCAGATTTTGGGCAAATAGGTAAGTACGAAATGCGGAATGGTATCGCAATCCACTTGGCATGATTCAAGCCTGAGCGGGTAAGAAATGACAAACCTAATTCAAAACAGTACAACGCCCCAAGACCATCAACGCGCCGCGAGCAACGCCGGTACGCCGCGTCCAGATGGATCCCATGAATTCCGCACACTGCATTCCTTTACCCCGCGCCCTGCCCAAGCGCGCGTGCTTGAATACAGCGGCGGCCCGATGGGCATTATGGCCGTGCCAGGCAGTGGCAAAACCTTTACCCTGAGCCTGTTGGCGGCGCGCTTAGTGGAACGATTGGCCGGTGAAGGCAAGCTGGACGACCGCGAAATCTTGATCGTTACCTTTACCAACAGCGCCGTCGAAAACTTCCGCAGCCGCATTGGCAATTTTGTGCGCCAGGAGCAGGGCTTGCTCCCCGGCGTTGGCTACCGTGTGCGCACGTTGCACGGCCTGGCACATGACATTGTGCGTGAACGGCCGGGTTTGGTGGGGTTGAGCGAAGATTTTGACATTATCGACGAGCGCACAGCCACCGAAACCAAACGTGACGCCGTGCTCAGCTATTTGCGCCAACACCCCGAAGCGTTCGCCTCTTATATTCACCCCGATTTCCTGGCAAATTTTCGGCGTATTGAAAAATATGTGATCGAAGATGCGATCGATATCGCCAACACGACCATTCGGGTGGCCAAAGAATTGCGCGTTCAGCCGCATGAATTGCTGGCGAAACTGCGCAAACAATCCGGCACCTGGCCGCTGTTAGACTTTGGTCTGCGCATTTACGCCGATTATCAACGTAGTCTCTTTATGCGCGGCGCCGTGGATTTTGACGATCTGATCGTGCTCGCTTTGCAGGCGCTTGATGCCGATAGCAACTACCTGGAACGTCTACAAACGCGTTGGCCCTATGTCCTTGAGGACGAAGCCCAAGATTCCGGTTCGCTCCAAGAAAATATGTTACGCAAGCTCACCGCTGGTCATAGCAATTGGGTGCGCGTGGGCGATCCGAACCAAGCGATCAACACCACCTTCACCAGCGCCGACACCCGTTTTTTGCAAGACTTTGTCGTCCATTATGTCGATCAGGCGCGCGATCTGCCCAACTCTGGCCGCTGCGCCCAGCCCATTATCGACCTGGCGAACTATCTGATCGATTGGTCCAGCCAACAGCACCCCCATTTGCCCAAACATATGGCGCTCGCCCCGCCCTACATGCAACCGACGCCGCTGGGCGATCCGCAACCCAATCCCGCGCCGGGCAACCCCGCCGTCTACCTGTTCGACCGCGCCATGACACCCGAAGAAGAGAGCCATATTGTCGTGGCGAGCTTGCAACGTTGGTTGCCGCAAAACCCCGAGAAGACTGTGGCCGTACTTGTGCCCGAAAATAGCCGAGGCTTTCACCTGACCGAAGCCTTGCAAAATGCGCAGCTGCCTTTTGATGACAGCTTGTTGCGCTCAGCCAGCGCTACGCGCGCCGCGGCACAAGCGCTTTCCACGATTCTTAGCTATATTACCCACCCGCAAGAGACCCGCTATTTAGAGCCGGTGTGGAGCGAAGTCTGGTGGCCGCGCCAGAGCGCGGAGTGGGCCATGCGCAATACGGAAGCAGATCCGTTCGCAAATTCGGCTGCGACGGATGGGCAGCGCAAAGCAGAGGGTGTCAATCGCAAATCTGAATTACCCGAACCAATCGTCACCTTTGGCCGGGCGCTGGCGCGCATGAGCGAACCAGAAGCCTTTCTCTTTCCCAGCAAAACGGACTGGCTCAATTCGATCACCTGGTTGGATGAATTTGAAGGTATGCGCGAATTGGCCGAAAAGTTTCGCACCGATCTGCGCCGTTGGACGGCGGCGATTGTGTTGCCCGTGGACGAACTGCTGCTCACGCTGGGCAACGACCTCTTTACCAAACCGAGTGATCTGGCCTTGACCCATCGTTTGGCGATTTTGTTGAAAAAATTGGGTGAAGAGAACCCAACCTATCGTTTGCCCGAATTAGCCGCCGAATTAGACAACATTGCGCAAAACAAACGGCGCATTCTGGGCTTTAATGAAGATAGTCAGGGTTACGTGCCCAAGCCCGGCCAGATCACGGTGGCGACGATGCACGCTGCCAAGGGGCTGGAGTGGGATCGGGTCTATTTGCTGGCCGTGAATAATTTCGGCTTTCCCAGCGGCAGTTTGGGCGACAAATATCGGGGCGAGCGCTGGTATGTGCGCGATAGCCAGAATTTGGTGGCCGAGACTGAAGAGCAGGTGCGCCAATTGCACATGGGCACGCTCGATGATTTTATCCCCGGCAAAGCGACCGAAAAAGCCCGCTTGGCCGTGGCCGCCGAACGCCTGCGCCTGCTCTATGTCGGCATCACCCGCGCCCGCTGCGAGCTGATCATGATGTACAATGTGGGCCGCAACGCCGAACGCGATCCCAACCAGCCAGCCGTCGCGTTTGAGGCGCTGCGCCAGTTTGTGCATGCGAAAAAGTAAAAAAGACGAGTTTTAGAGTCAATTACTGATATCTGCACCGATCTAGAATTGGTGGCTATGCTTTTAGATCTTGAAGAATCTGTTCAATTTGTGGCTTGAGCGGTGGTATTTCTTGGTTCGCTACTTCTCAGATCACTTCCAGGCGTAGCTGAAAATATTCATGGCTCACCACATTGCGCAACGCAATGATCTGCCGCCAGGGTAGCGTTACATAGCGGGCTTTCAATTCTGGGCTGATGTGACTTGCAGCTTCACCAATGATTTCGAGGATGCGCTCGACTGATAGCTGGGTCTTGCGATCTTGCAAATAGCCAGCATAGTCCATGTCGCCGCCTATAAATTCAATCAGCCAAGTAATCGCTTGTACCATGTGGGCGAGTCGCTCGGCGTCACTAGGTTGTGGCATGCGTTTTGCTTACATCCTCATAGAGAACAACTAAATCTTTCGTCATACCATCTCGCACGAATTGATAAGGGATGACTATTTCCTCAACGAGCAGATCGATCTTTAACCCCAGCGCGTCTTCCATTGTATGCTTAACGTCGAGCATTTCAAACAGGCTGATATGGCGGCCAAAACGCGCGTATAGATCGACATCGCTGTCTGGGTAAGCCTCTCCTCGTGCATAAGAGCCAAAGAGAGCCAAATAGATAGCGCCATGTTTCCTGGCAATTTCGATCAATTTCTGCTTATTTAGAACAGGCTCTTTGACCATAATAGTTAAGTGTCCACTTTCGTATTTTTACCCCATGTTATAGGTACTACCATAGTATCTCACGTTACTCCGAGGTGGGCAAGGATTGGAATCATCGTGCTATCTCTGTAGGTTTCTTACCCGGTTGGAGAATCAGAAAAGCCAGCGCGCCGAACACGGGCACAAAAAGAATCACTATTACCCATAATACTGTCTCCAAACTGGGTAGCCCGATTTTGCGCAGACGCAGCAATGTGACCAATGCCAGGATTGGCCAACTAGACAGCAAGAGCAACAACACCGCGTTGATCGCATAAGCAAACAGTAGACCTGAATTTTGCATAATTCTTACCTTATTTGTAGAGCAGCAATTTACAGTTGAAACATGTAGCCTAATCTATCACGTTTGCCCTCTCCTTTTTGCATTTTGTCTTGATATTCCGCTCTGGCCTGATAGACGCCAGCGATGTCACCGTTGAGTCTTGTAAAGAACAAATGAAGATCTTGATCTGTTTTCAAATCACCGCGGTCAATGCCACTACTTAATATCATCAGCTTATCAATCGTCGAAGGGGCAGCGGGGTTATATTCGCCATTTTCAAGTAGGCGCTGGAACCATTTCTTTTGCAAGATTTTAGCTAAGTCCCCCGGCGTACCCTGGGCTAAGCGGAAAACCATGCGATACTCCGTTGGGCCAAGCGCAGTTTCTTCTGCCCCCTCAAAGGTTGTTACGCCAAAAAATTGGGCAAAGCGGTTATCATCAACCCCAATACCCACCATGACAATCCCTTCGTCAAAGCGGGCACGCAACCAGCTAACATCCGTTTTAGAAGCATCGTCCAGGGCCTTGGCATCAATGAGCAAGGCGTCTAGTGGGCGTTTTTGGGCAGCCACTTGGACCGCCTGCCAATCGGCCAATCGAATAATATTTTCTGCTTGCATTTTCTCAGGGGTAAGGCTTCCCTTGGGCGTTGCATCCAGTGCAAGTCGAATGATATAAGGTGTGGCTGGCATCGTCACTGGATGGGCGATGGCTTGCCTAGTGGTAGCGTAGCCGACAGTTAGCCAATAGCCGCCGATCAAAGCAAACATGCCCACGATAATCGTTACCCAATACTGCAAACTAAATCTTTGAATAGACGATTCTCCTTTCTCAAACACTGTTCAGCGCGACAAAAATACCTGAAAACTTAGTTTGTGACACAACAACTATGAAAATTTGTTTGAAATTTATTTTCTGAAAGTTGTAGATTTTCCCTGTAGAAGGTTTCGACGAGTTTTACTGAATCTTATGACTGCACAAGCACATAACCGATATCGATGGTTGTCATTGTCGCAGGGAAAAGCGAACCTGTGACCCTAGAAGAATCCCTAGGGTTTGTCCGCAGAGTCAGCTGATGAATCAGAAATTAGACTATGCGCTTTGGCCCACAGTGCGGCCTCGACGCGTGAATTGACCTGCAACTTTGCCAACAGATTTTTCAGATGAAATTCTATTATTTTTTCGGACAGGGCAAGCGACAGCGCCATGGCCTTATTGCCTAATCCCTGTACAAGCAAATGCGGCACATCCTGTTCGCGTTTAGCCAGTTTGTTAGGCGTCACGGGCACGGCTGGGCTCAGGAGTAGGTTGATTGCGCGATTGAAGCGTGATGAGACATTCGAACACGCGGCTAAAGGATCAGCCACAGAACTTGCATGTGCAATTCGCGCAAGTTCTGTGGCTGATCTACCCCATAACTATTTCACAGAAAGGGGTGTTGGCTGACTTGATTCAGTTGAATCGGCTTGAACATAATCACAATAGGCTGGCAAATTGCTCGCGCTCGTGTTACACCCTAACGGTGAGGTGAACCCCCCATAAGGGCTTTTGCGGCGTTCAATCCAACGGCGTAACTTTTCTTGGTTTGGGATCGTCGCCTTCGCCCTAACCAGCACAGAGATGGCTTCGAATGAACCGGTTGGTTCAGAATGATTTTGTAAAAAGAGATCAAAACCACCATCTGAATTTTGATGACGCAGCAAACGGGGTACAAATGACGTTGTCAGATCGATCAGGGGCAGATCTAATAAATCAGTTAATGCTTGGATGGTGTAAGCCGCATCAATGGCTTGATAATCCAATGGTTCAACTGAGGTAAGCCAGGTCTGCCAAATTTTCACTTGTTCGACTAACGCGCCATAACGTGGCAATTGGGTAAGATCGACTTGCAACCATTGCAAGCTCTCTAAAATGGCATCGATCTGCCAAGCATCAGCGATATTGATGGCTGTTTTTGGGGTGAGAGGGAGCGAAACCTCGGCCCAGTAGGCTTGCAACCAACGTTGTGTGCTCAGTTTATTGGCTGGTTCAGCGTTGAGCAGATGCAGGGCAAGCAGCGCCCGATACGTATTGCCTAATTTAAATTGGTGAAGATTATCACCGCTAAAGCCATGGGCGGCCAAGTATTTGTCATCTTCGTTTGGAAACTGCCGGAAAGTGCCGTCGGGCATCTGAAGCGTGCGCAACAGGGCAATCGTGGCGGCTGGGTAGGGCAATTTGCTCCCCAAGGTCTGCGCAATTTGAGTGACATAGTAGATGTTATCTAAAATATCCTCTTGCGTTGATGGATACGAGCTATGTGGCATCAAAAACGTACCATCTGCCTGTGCGCTGTCACGGATCCATGATACGGTTTTGGGCGCCTGGTCACCCAAATCTACGTGCAATAGATTGGCTAAGGCAACGATGTGATAGCTAGCAATCAAGTTCGGTGAAGTAGCGGCCGCTGGCGGCTGATCAGGATTACAACTACTTAAGACGAGCGCGAGTAATAGACCACTAATCACAAAATACTGGTAAATTTTAGAGAAGTATCGATATTTCTGCATAAAATCCTTTTTCAACAAAGAGTACTGACTATGGTTGCATAACGTCACAGCATGGCAGGCTGGCCCAGCCTACGATTTCTGTACCGCTGTCATTATTCTTTGCATGAGCGATCTGTTCTGAAATTTTTCCAGCACAAGAATTAGGGTGGCACTGCCCAACTGCCAATCACCTGCCCATCCTTATTCAAACTTTTCACCTGCACCATTCTGTACGCCATCGGGATCAGCCCAATAAAGCCGCGAGTCTGGATTGGCACGGTTTGTTGGCTGCCATCCGCAAAAATGATCAGGATCTGCTTCGCCTGATCATGATCCACCAGACCATAGATTTGTCCCGCTTCCCCATCTTGATTTTCAGGTTGCGGCACTTGGTAACCACTAACATTTAACTTCGCCATGATCAGATTGGTATCGCGTTCACTACAACCGCTATAAGAAATCGTCCAAAATAGCCACCTGGGGCGCAAGTGCATCAAGCATTCAAGTTGCGGCAACCGGCCAGGCGTCTCACCTGCGGTGAAGTAGACCAGCAGACCATCCTTCACGGGTTGGGTGGCGCGTACCGTAAAATCAAAGAGCGAATCTGTACGCGGACTTTGCATGCCAAAGGCGGATGCGCGCGCCATTGAAGTTAAAGTTTGCTCTATTTTCGTGCGGAGGACAGCCTAACTAATCGTCAAGGTGAAGCCGATCCAGAATCCAAAGAGCAGGAGCAGCAAAGCCAGCAGGGGTAGTAACCCAAAAAGATATTGATGGCGCGAATGGGCTATTCGTGGGTTGGTTATATCTTGCATTGGGCGTTTCCTAAGATACCTTTACAATTTTAGAGTAGGCTGGCAATTATTTCATCTCTAGTTTCAACCACGGCCACCCAGAAAACCGTCGGAAGAAAAATTCGATTTGGGTAATTGAGGCTTGCACGAGATGAATCATAGCCACCTTCGGGCGTAATTCATTGGCCTTGTTTTGCACCATTTCCCTGAGTATGGGCGGCATATGAGGGTCGTCATTACCGATTTTCAAAAATTGTTCAAAATCACTCAACGCTTTGTCAGGAAAACCCAGTGCCTCATAGTCGATCGCACGATTATTCATGGCAAGCACATAGTCAGGACTAATATTTAGCGCTGTATTATCGTCATTTAAGGCTTGCTCATACTCGCCTAAATCGAAATAAACCGCGCCGCGTCCGATGTAATTATCCACCATCTGGGCAGACGCTTTCTGCGGCGATTGATCAATGATCTCGGTATACAAAGCGACCATCGCACGCAATATGCGATTTTCCTTGTCCGCATCCTGCTCTGACAGATCCGCATCAATTTCTCGCGTCTGCGCATATAAGGCTGCAATTTGCGTTTCAAGCCGATCAACCCGTTCAAACTCGGAGACTGGATGACCAGGTTCCGCTTCCTGCGCCTGGACTGCGTTAGCGCCAAAGCATCCAATTGCAAAAATGCTGCTCAATATAATGAATCCGGCACAGATTATTTTGCTGCGAAACCCCATAGATAATCCTTTTCTGTTTGTGTTTAACCATAAATGGTCTTTAAAGATTGAGTCGCCTGTGGTCAACCCACATAGCCATTTGATGAGCTATTCCAATCTAGGTAGGGCAGCCGCACACCTGCACACGTACAATTTGCGCTAATTCTGTGACTGACCCAGCCTAAAGCACCGTGCTACCCTTTGGTCTTTCTCCACTTCCAACTGTCGATGGTTAATTGGGGTTCGTGAAGCGACCCAAAAAGAGAATAAGACCGGTTGCTCGCTCTCGAATGGCATAAATGAAGGGGCGGTTGATGTTCAACTCGGCGGGCGGAAACGCTGATGCTTCAACGGGTATTACAGAGGCTGCTGCCGCCTCTGTGCCCTTTTCGTCAACAGTAATCACGCTTTTGTGAAACGCATCCGAGAGCGATAAATTATTCTGTTCGGTCGTCATCCCACTAAAGTTTGCGATTTTTTCGTCGAAGACGGTCTGTAAGCCCAGCTTTTGTAACACGGCTTTGAGATTAACATCACGCTCGCTGGCAAACTTAGACATGGCGAGCGTGACATCGCTTAACACGGCCTGACGATTCAGTTGATTCAAGAATTCGCCACCTTTACTTGCCATAGGCTGTAGCTTGATCATTGACATGGATGGCTGAAGGGCTGAGTCGGGACCCACAGGCGACGAGCATAAGTGCACATAGCCCACTAATTAACTCTATCTTTGTCATGTTCGACGCTCCTGGAAGCAATGATTCAGTAAGCACAAGCCTGCTACTTGAACGGTATGTCATCGACACTGTTCAAGTGGCAGGTGACGTACCAAACGTTTGAAGTCGAATAAATCGGCAAATTCGAACCCAAATATGGCAAATATCAATTCAACTTGTCTGTTGTACCATAGAGTGAGCCTATCCAATGAAACCCATTCCCATAGTAAGAATGCCAACCTTTGACCGTCTTATCGCTGCCACCACATGGATTTCCGCTTTGTAAGGATGTCGAGTTATTAACCGAGCTATAACTTTGTGTAATTCCAGTAGTTCGGTTGTTGCAAGGAGTAGTTTTAATATCAGAAAGCTCATATGACTGTGTTTTAATTTTTACAAGAGCCGGCGTCTGTTGACCTGAACCGGAGATATTAAACCCACTTGTGCTACCGGTATGTTGGTAGTAATCCCCAGACTGCCTCATTGATAATGATCCGCTTCCAGCAATAAACTGAGTACGCACGCCCCAAGTCGAACCACTGGGCATAGCCACTCCAAGTGATTGAATTGCATAAACATGGGCAGCCCAACACGCTAAGGATATAAATAAGCATAAACTTGCGCCATACTTCAAGACAAACTGCTTTTTGTTGAACATCAGAACTCTCCCTATTTATCTTTGAACAAAAGGAATAAAGATACGACCATCACGACTGCTATTCGCATGGGGAATAGGCGTGAGATTTTCTGCTACCGCTTTCAATTCATCAATAGTTGCCTTGTAACCACTCACCTGCACCATCGTGCCATTCAGATTAAACAGCAAGGCAATAGATTTTTGATCTCCATTATTGATCGACAACGTCCAACCTTGCACCTGTTTTTCTCCAATGTTTAATGTGAACGGTTCACTAGCTTGCCAATCAGGCAGTGATTTTTGTAACATTGGAATTACTTCCGATGCTGGGCCTTGCGAAACGAAGACCGATTTTATATCTTCATACGTCGCTAGATTAGAAAACAAATATTCGAGTTTTACTGTTTGTCCAAGACCTGCACACAATTCGAAATCAAAAGCTAATGTTCGATCTAAGTGACATTGCCGCGTGGGATTGTAGTAAATGCGTGTCTTACTAATCTTTGGCTCAAAGCGTTGGAGCACAGCCTCGGTTGGGGCATAAAGCGAGAAGCCAGCCTCACTTGCGATTTGCTCACTTGTTGCTGTCGTACCAAACATAAGGGGCGCAGCTTCTTCCGCACTCAAACTGGTGGTTTGGTCGATTTTGCCTAACAAATCAACAGCATCAGGTAACATAAATTCATCTAGTTGTTTTGGTTTGGTAGAGGTCGCTATAACTTCGGGTAAAGAGTAAACTTCACTAAATAATACAGTTGGCTCATTATCGGTTAGGGCCAGCCATTGGCTCGAAACGAGTAGGCCAGTTTCCTGATCAATCTCCCAAATCCACTGGGTGGCTTTAAACTGTAAATCATCTGCCATCGGTGTATTCGCGGCAGGGTTACCCGAAAAGGTTGGAAAATTTTCCTGGTTCATCGCAACAGGTGAAAACTTAACAACCCAGGCTGTCCGTTGCCAATTTGATTGTTTCATCCCGCTGATCCAACTTAATTGGTCAAGATTTGAGGGAGCATTTGCCGCTATCGCTTGCGGTTCGCTCGAATTCTTGGATGCGTTACCCGTAACGGCATCGTACATTAAAATGGTATCTCCCCGTTTAATAAATTCTCCAATGATTGTTTGAGCTGGATCATTTAGTCTAGTAATACTGTGCACAGTATCTGATGTGACCCAGGTTTCGTTAATCCGCTCGGTGGTGAGAAAAGGGACAATCATCCGATGATAGGGATCGGGCAATTCCTTTAACAAAGGAGTAACCCGGTAGGCAGTTGTTGTAAAGTAGTGGATTTCCTCATCTTTGTTTAATAGATAGTGTGAATTCTTCAAAATCGTGCTGGTTGCTAATAATCGACTTGCATAGGCATAGTTAGCCTGCCTGATACTCAAGGCAGCAACTACGAGTAAACAAAGGATCAGAAAACCTCTCCAAAAAATCTTTTGCATCGAAAGCTCTTTTCTATTTATATGGGACGTGGTTAAAGAGAATTGATAGCAATCGTTTTACTGCGCAAGCACCATAACCGATATCGATGGGAGGCATTGTCGCAGGAAAAAGCGAACATATGACGCTAGGAAAATCCCTAGGTTTTACCCGCAGCGCCAGCTTATGGAGCAGCCAGCAGGCCATGCGCTTTGGCCCACAGCGCGGCCGCGACACGCGAATTGACCTGTAACTTCGCCCGCAGATTTTTCAGATGAAATTCAATCGTCTTTTCGGACAGGGCGAGCGAACGTGCCATCGCCTGATTACTCAACCCAATTCAGCAAATACAATCCATCCTGCTCGCACTGAGTGAACTTGCGGTGAGCAACTGGCGCTTGTGGCGAGAGTAGCCCGTTGATCTGTTTGGACAATGACCGTGCTACCCTTGGCAACCTACTTAGGGGGAGATTGCGTCAACGATTCTGAAGGTGGCGATGACCTGCTCTGCCGCTTGCTGGCAAGGGCTTTTTCTATCGGGTTGCTCCGAAGGCGGCAAATAGACCGCTAAAAAATACGCAATCGGGCCAGCAAGCGGATCATCGGCAGCGGTCATATACACAACTACTGGAACTAGTTTCTCGATCCGTTGATCAATCCGGCCTAAACCTACAGAAAGCAGCCACTTACGTCCTGCTAATTCTATTTGTCCTGTTATATCCATTTCCATCGGGCCACCAAACAGCGCCATCCAACAAGCTGGCTCTTGGCGATTTTGCAAGCGTTCGTCATGGTCAGTCCCTGGATTGGCATCGTAATCCTTGATCAATTGCCATTGGGCCGCTGCGTAATCTACCGCATATTGACGCGCCAGGGCATAGCCTGTTTCCCCCCGATACGTGAGCGTGCTGGAGATCGGGTTGGTTGCCGCTGCCGGCTGCTCGTTTGGCAATGGCGAGGCCGGTTGTTGGGGTGTTGCACGACCGGCCATTTCCTTGGCAGGCATAGGCGTAAGTGTTGGCAATTGACTTGCGTTCGCGCAATTGCTCAAAAAAATTGTTAGAATTGATAGCACAATATAGCGAACTCGTTTTAAATCCATCAGCAACTCCGTTCTGGGTACACAGGGGATTTCGCCCCAACCGTAAAAATAGCATTTCCTGAACAGCGGTTTAAAAGCCTACTTGTACATCACGTAGCACGCGTGATGTACAAGTAGGTTAAGCGATCATTTTTACCCATTCTTGGGCAAGCGGCTCCGCGCAAAAACAGGCTGATGGCTCAGAATTTCTCTGCCTGTTTTTGCGTGTGAAGTGTAGGTCAGTTTCCGTCCCGTCGACGATAAACAGAGAACCTTAATAGGGTCCACATTTAATATTGCCATTTGGGTTGTAACTTGAGCTACGGGCGAGCAAGATTCTGCCAAAGCGTGCGCCATCTTCGCGCATCCAAACGTTCAGCGTGAGCGCCCCTGAAGTTAACGTCAATGTTGGTAGGCCGCTTGGGAAATTTGCACTGACCCACGTCCAGGGACTCGCCTGTGCAATCATGGGAACCAGGCTGCTATTCTGAACATAGATAGAATCGTCACCGCCACTCGAGGCATGACCACAGGTCCAAAGATAATAATCAGCCAGGACGGGATTCTGATAGACAAATACGTTGGCATAAACAAGCTGAGGGGCGACACTCGTATTTAAAGGGACAAAGAATCCCCCCGTGTTAGGGTCACCATACATATAACATTCAACCGTCGCACCCGGTGGGTTAATGCAATTCCAACTTTTTCCATTACTCCCTTGGTGTAATCGCTGTGTAGTGGCTACTGATTCGATCACAATTGGATCTTTTTCGGCATAGTCAACTACACCACAGGATGTTTTAATGATGGTTGGAAAATTAACCTTGGGAATAAAACCTAATATTGGAGTTGGATCAACAGGGTTTTGATTTGAATCTCGGACATGAAAATGGAGATGGACAGCACCTCCTGCACCAGTGCTACCTACTTTGCCAATCTTGTCTCCCTTTATAACTGAGTGGCCCACCACAATCCCTGGCTCTATAGAATTTAGATGAGCATAAGCATGGGAGTATGTTCTTGTTTGAGAGGCTATATTTAGCGTAGTGTCAACGATGACGTGAGTTCCATATGACCCCGTACTACTTCCATCCCATATGGCCGTGAAACTCACAGTTCCATCTGCCACAGCATAGACATCTGTATTTAGGCTAGCCCCAATATCTAAAGCAAATTCTGCATTGCCCGTATGCTTATCTGAGCCGCACTGAACATTCCAAGTTGAGGACTGATTTATTGGTATAACAGGGGCAGGCCAATTAGCTGATAACGCCTTTTGATTACCAGACACATTAATCGCGGATGACTGGACAGTTGAGGTTGGCGGTTGTCCAGTCGGTGAAGGTTCAGTCTGTGTCTTCCATCTTTCAAGGGCAATTCTCAATGCGTCGGCATCTACCGTATATTTTTCGTATTTTTTAGCCAGTTCTGGGGTGGTGCCATCAAATTGAAAAGTTGCAAAAATCTGATGCATCATGGCAATGAAAGCAGGATCAGTTGAGGCAGTTGCAACAACAAAGGTCAGCCCATCCTTGGCCAGCCAGATGGCTTCCGATTGACCATATTGACTTTTGGCCGACACGACAATAATATCGTCAATGCCTTCCATGGTCTGTTTGGTTATGGTGGTAGGAACAGATTCCCCAAGCGGGCTATCGATCCTTTCTAATTCACTTTGTAACGCTACGATGGTCGCCAAATCCCCATTGGGCGAGATCCGTACAGAATTGATCCCAATAAGAATTGTATCCTGCGGGTGCTCTTTGACATGTGGTGAAGACAGAATAATGCGATTGCCGAATGTCAGTGTGCCCTCCTCATCGCTCTTTGGATCGTAGCCTGGTGGCAGATACTCCGGTGTGGGTGCAGGAGGACTTGTATCAAGGGTATCCAGGGCCCAATCGGCTGGATAGGATAAGGTTAGCCCCATTGGTGGATGGTGGAAACTCGTAAATGCTTGATCAACTCCAGGGTTCCTCTGCCCGCCCGAACTCCCACCCGCGATCAGCGGTAAATAAAGGGTGGGGGAACGTCCAGCGGGTGGCTCTGTTCCTGTCGGTGGATTTTGCTGTGCTTCAGCTGTTGTCCGAAACAGCGTAAAACTGATCAAAAGTAGTACGAAAATCGACAAAATTCCGTAAAGCTGTTTTTTGAAAGCGGGAGTCATCTATTCAAATTCCTTGCTTATTAGTTAGCATTAAAATATACATTTTTGCATAGAGTAGAATCAATAAGTCTCAATTAGTTCATGTCAACACGTCCTAGAAAAATCCTTTCCTTGTTTGAGTTTAATTGTCATGGTGTTTAAGCGCTGATCAGTTCGCTGTCAACACTACAGACAATTTATCAGGCTTTTCGGATAAATCAATACTCGGAAACCCGATAACTTTACCCTTGAAAACGTAAGAACCAGGTTGCTGCTTCCACTCTGGTGTTGACGTTCAGTTTTCTGTAGATGCGTTTTAAATGTTGTTCGATGGTGCCTTCCGTCAAGCATAGTTCACGCGCGATGGCCTTATTGCTCAACCCCAGCGCGAGTAAGCGCAGCACATCTTGCTCGCGCTGCGTTAGCCCAGGCGGCGTAACCGGTTCTTTGGGTTCAGTAGGGGGATTGGTCAGCTGGGCTGCGACCATCCGCGCCATCACGGCACGACTAAAGGCGACTGCCCCCTGGGTCACAGCATAGATGGTTGGCAGCAGGTGGTCATTGATCTCCTGGCGGAACAAACAGCCCGCCAGATTGGTAGCGAGCAGTGCTTCGGCGCGCAACGGCTCATGCTCATTGAGCAGGGCAATCATTTTGGCTTGCGGCGCAACCTGGTGGGTGGCCGCAGCGAGATCAAAAATAAAGGGCTTCAGTCCACTTCCGAGTAAGACAACCTGGGGTTGCAATACCAAGCAATGGGTAAGGAACTGTGACAACTCGGTCATTTCCCCGACCAAGCGGATATCGCTGGCCGCGGACAATAATTTGCGCAGCTGCTTCCGTACGAATGTTTCATCATCGAAGACAAGTACACAAAGCGTTGGGTGCATCCCCTGTTCCAACGTGTTAACCCATTCTGAATCACGCGCTGGATGGCGTGATGATTCAGAAGGGAGCTCTGGTCATAGAAAAAGATTACTTATAATTAAATTATCACACTGTCAGGCATAGTAGTACAAATGTATTATTTTACTTGGCAAATT
>JAPLGZ010000140.1 GCA_026389895.1 Chloroflexota bacterium
TGATATTCACGGAACATGGGTAGATAGTTTTGGGCAATGCTATTCATGCAGTTGCTCCTGTAGTTTTCGTATTTTGTTCGTTGCAAGGTTAAGGTGAGGCGCCTAAAGTGACTATGCTCTTTTATTATAATTCAAACAGCACAGCCGTTCTATTCTAACTTGCCTTGCGGCTCTGGTCAAATCAAGTTGATAGCTTCAGAAGTGGAAAAAAGACCGCGCAAATTTGCACGCCTTCTTACCTTACAGTAAACTTATCATCCATGACCCTGATCTATCCCGATGCTGAAGCGCGCCGCCGTACCGTCTTGGTGGCGGTTGTTAATAATATGGATGACCTTCAGCGCGCGGCATCGGCTGGTTGGTATCGCATCCCCCAACGTACTGCCCCGCGCCGAATTGGCGCCGATTATCTAGCCTTCTACCAGACCGGCGCCTTTAAAGAGCAGGATCAGGCGCAGACGGTCACCTATTATGCCCCCACCCGGCGTTATCGGCTGCTCACACGGCGCGAATTATTGCCGGAAGAAGCCAACCATCCGCGCGCCAACGATTATTATTTTCGGATGGAGATTGGTCCCTTGCAACGGCTAGAGCGACCGATCCCCTCGGCCAAGTTTCATCGAGTCACCTTCATTCACACCACATTAGACCGCCTGCTAAGTGCGCAAGATGTGAGTGAACTCTTTCTCAAAGATGACCCCTTCGAAACCTTATGGCATGCCCTACGCGAACATCAGCTGCGCCCGTTAAAAAATCGCATTGTCAACGAATATCCTGTCGATATTACCCTGCGCGCCCGCGGTGGCAATCTCGGCATTCATTGCACAGACGACAGCAGCACCCAAGAAGTTCGTCCTCACACACTGCCGGAGCGCTGGGAACTACTCCACCTATCCACGGCACGCATTGAACAGGACTTGGAAAACTGTCTACGCCAGATCGGCGCGGCGCTGCTTAATTTGGGCGGCTCGGTGCTCAATCAAGGGTAGTTGGGCGAGATTATTGCGTAACTGTTAGCACATTTTAACGTCATCTTATATTGTCATCTTACATTATAGACAGGCTTGGCCCGTCAGCATTTGGCACTTTATCCCGCGGGTTCTGCAGACAAAACATTACACAGAGAAAAATTAAAGCGACCCTTGGATTCGCGCGCTGTGTAACCGCTTTTCGTATGGCTGGTGGCATCTGCGTTTATAAATCATACAGTGCTCAGAATGTTCAGCTTTACCGTCATCTGCTAATAATTCAGTGCGCTCTGAAAGGGCTAACTGACCGCTATGCATCTACGCTAACTTCCCCTCAGTTAGCATAGATGTAATCATCATTATTCTTCAGTTTATACCAACGCCTCGTCCTCTCTTCCCTTCACACCGTTGGCTTCGAACAATTTCTGATTCAAGGAGTAGACCGTGAACTCGCCTACGATTCGTGCAAAGAAAGGCCATGTTGTTTTAAGCCGAATAATCTATGGGGCTATTTTTGTATTGATGCTGCTGTTAAGTGGCTTAGCGCACCGAACATACGCGCAGACAACATCGGTTGGATTATCAGATCCGGCCGATGGGTCATCCAACGGGACACTGCCGCCGGGCACGATTCCAAACCAAGCGCTTTATCTTCCGTTGATCAGTGTGAACGCGCAGTCAGTCAGCCCACGGGTATTTGACGCCATCCCGGTCATAGCGCCGCCCGTTGACCATCCGGCAGCGATCAATGGCGATTTGAATCTCGCTTTGCGCGGCTATATTAGTATCACTGCTGCGCTCACCCTGGTGGACATCAATGGCGATGTCGATCTGGATGCACCACAATTGATCGGCTTATTCAGCCCACCGCGCCTGCCAAAGTTTGTCGGCACTTACCAGGTCTATGATTGGAACTGGGGTTGCGGCCCGCATGGCTGTCGCGGCGATTTGCTCACAGAGCCGGAGTCCACGTTGTTGGAAGTTGCGACGACGCCTGGCGAACCTCTCTTCATTCCCACGCGCAATGCAGAAATTTTAGGTGGCGGGTATAAAGTACTCGTGCTCTACGCTGAAGCGCATCGGATTACGCTCACCTATACGCGCCAGGATACGCCCGCGGTTGGTTATGTCGTACAACTAGAAGATATTACGGTTGATCCAGCCTTATTAGCATTATACAATCAGCTAGACGCGGCCGGGCGCTCAAAATTACCCGCGTTGCGCCAAAACGAAGATTTTGGCATCGCCACCGGCGCTACCATGAAGTTGGCGATCCGTGATACCGGTTCATTTTTAGATCCTCGCTCGCGCAAGGATTGGTGGTTCGGGTTTCAAACATTACTTCGCTGAGCGTAACTCCTCGCGACAGGGAAGACGAGGAGGTTACGCGTACTTAGCATCACTTTCTACACCGACGCCGCCACTAATACACAACCCAAAAACGGATTGTGTTACAATATTTGGATGATGATCGTAAAACTTGCGCGGGCCCATGCCGCCGCGGCGGCGCGCCTGCATATTGCCGGCCAGCCAGGCACGTTCTTAACCAGTTTGGGTCCAGACGTATTAACCGTACTTTATCGCGTGCTCCCAGAATCCGCGACTGGCTTTGGGTATGTCGCGCTTGCAGACCACCCAATTCAATCACCCACCGACAGCAGCCACTCATCACCCATCACTCATCACTCGTCACTCGTCACCGGTTTCGTCAGCGCAACCAGCAATGTTGGCCGTCTTTTTGCAGAAATGGGCACGCGCCGTATCCATCAGTTTCTGCCCCCCTTATGCGCGCGCTTTGTCCGCCAGCCAACCTTGATCTTCCGCAGTCTCCAGACCCTCCTCTATCCATTTCTCGCTGCGCAGGATCAGGGAAAAGGTTCTGATGCGGCCGCTGAGTTGCTGTCAATTATGGTCGCGCCAGAGGCCCGCGCTCAGGGTCTCGGCGCGCAACTGCTGCAAGCGTTGCTGGTCGAATGCGCCTTGCGGCAGATCCGCTGGCTGGATGTGACTGTAGATGCCAACAATGCAGGGGCACGACGGTTTTATGAACGGCATCAATTTAGGCTGACGCACCAATTCAATTTGTATGGGCGCGCCATGTGCGGCTACCAGCGGGCTATTGCCCCAGTCAGTGGCAGGGAGGTGTCGAGTGAAAACTGACGCGCCGGAGGCCACGGTGGCGCGGCTGCCTAGCTTCGCCGCGCTAGCCTTGAATCGCAAACGACTGGCCCTGTTGATTGGCGCAGGCGGGTTGACCCTCGTGCTGCTGTTGGTGCTTGGTGGCGGACGTGAGGCGCTCGTTGCACTGGCGCATGTCAACTGGCGCTTACTACTCTTGGCAATCTTGATTCATTATAGTGGTTTTGCTGTACGTGGGCTGCGCTGGCAACAACTCTTGCGCACGATGGGGCATAAACTGACCTGGCGCTTTGTCACTACCTTGTTACTGGCTGGCTGGTTTGTCAGCGCCCTGTTGCCAGCACGGGCAGGGGATGTGATGCGGGTCGGCGTGCTGCGTTTGTCCGCGCCCGATCATGCCGCGGTGCCGGTGGCCGATGCGCTGGGCTCGATTGTGCTGGAACGGGTGCTGGATCTGTTGGCGATTTTGGCCTTGGGCGCCAGTTTCGGGTTGCTAGTGTTGCGCGCCCAATTGCCGGGCTGGGTGCTAACGGCCTATGGTGTTGGGATTGGTGGATTAGTGCTGCTGGGTGTGGCGCTGCTGGTCACGCCTGCGCTATTAGATTGGTTGCGCCGCTGGTCGCCCCATCGTTTCTGGCAAACCACTCTGAATTTTGCGGAACAGTTGGTGGGCAGTCTCCGCGCCCTGCTACGCCAACCCGGAATCGCGGCGCTGCTCTTGCTCGAAAGTCTTTACATTTGGCTGTGTGACGCCCTGCTCATGTGGTTGTGCGTCTGGAGTTTAGGGGTATTATTGCCTTTTGGGCGCGCGGCCTTCATCGCATTGACAGTCGACGTGTTTGCCATTGTGCCTTTGACCCCCGGTGGCATCGGCCAGATCGAGACCGTCAACGCCGCGCTGCTAAGCTTGCTCAAATTGCCGGGTTTTAACATCGCCGCGGCTGTATTGGTCAATCGGGCGATCAGCTACTGGAGCTTTTTACTCTTCACAGGCGTTATTACCTTTGCCGCCGGATTTGGACAGTGGCTGTTCACCCCAAAATCACCCGTCCATTCATCTTCTACCATTGGAAAATAAAGGTACATGCTGGCAAAGCTGTCCGCGGCCTACCGCCGTCATTACACCTTCATCCTGATCTTCTGCCTGTTTGTCAGCTTTCGCCTGTTGACAATTCTGCTCTTTCGCCCTGGCGGTTTTATTACTGATTTCTCGGACTACGACTTCTATGCCACCTGGGGCCAATTGATCCCGATGGGCTACCGCACATTCGAGAATTTGTGGACTGCCTATCCGCCCCTCTTCCCAGCGCTGATGCTGCCGATTTTCGAATTATCCAGCCGCATTCCGCCCTGGATCGAACCGCGCCTCTTCTTCCATATCCTCTTCGGCTTGGCAATGCTCGTCTTTGAGAGCGGTAACTTTATCTTAATCTACCGCCTTGCGCAGAAACTAAACCCGTGGGAAGTGCAGCATAGAGAATCGATAGCCACACCCCAGGCTGTACTCCGCATTCCGCACTCTGTACTTCTCTATGCCCTGCTCTTCACGCCCGTCTACACCCTAACCGGTTGGTTTGAGGCCATGCCCCTCTTTTTCATGCTGCTAGGGCTGGATCTGTTATTGAGTACGCGGCGTGGGGCATGGATCGGCAGTGCGATTGCGGCGGCCCTGGGCTTTTTGACCAAGCTGACGCCAGCCGTGCTTGTGCCGATTGGCATACGCTGGCTAGGTGGGCGGCTGAGTTGGACAGCCCTACGCCAGGAGTGGTTCAAGCCCAAAACCGCGGGCAATATCGTGCGACCGCTGCTCTATGGCTTGATCTTTCTGGTCGCGATGATTGGGTTTGGTTACTGGCTGGTGGGCGGCCAAACGGCGCTCGCCTTGAGCAGTTTTCGCGTCAACAGCATTCGCCCGCCGTGGCAAAGTATTTGGGCGCTGCTGGATAGCTATTACGGCTTCGGGCTGGTGCCGGTGGATATGCGTAACTTAGTTGGCTTGACCAACGGTGGCCAATTCACTTCGCATCTGCCTTGGACAGCGATTGGCATTGCGTTCGCGCTGCTCTATTTCTGGCTTTACACACGCGGTTATGATTGGCAGCAACCACGCACACCGCTGGCTTTTGCCGCGATTAGCGTGATCTGGCTTTTTCTCTATAGCAAGGGCTGGAGTCCACAATTTTTGGTCTGGATCCTGGCCTTCATCGTCTTGCTACTGCCCACGATGCGCGGTATCACCTATGCGATCTTCTTGAGCCTGCTCAACTTTGTAGAAGCGGATATCTTTTTGATTTTGTTGCCCGACGAGCATTGGCTAATGGTGGGCACCGTGCTATTGCGTACGGCGTTACTCATCCTATTGTTCATAGAATTTCTCAGCCAGGTGTGGCCGACGCCACGCATTGGGCAACAGATGCGCCAGGTAAGTGGCGTGCTCGCCGCGCTTGTGATGATCGCTGGGTTGGTAGGGGCCATCGTGGGCGCGCCACGTGCGGCGCAAGCCTATGGTGAACGGCGGCTGGCTGAACATCCCTGTGCAACCACCATCGCCTATCTACATGACCAACGCGCGTGGCCCAACCACACCATTGTCAGTGATCAGTCGGAAGTATGGCGCGATTTTTACCCGTGGCTACGCAACACTTATACCATTCGTGGGGTCGATGGTTATAATCCGTATGACCGGCCACAGGCGGCTGTGATTGCGGATACGCTAAAGTCACTCACACAGGATCAGGAATTTTGGTGGGTGACACAAAAAGGGCTAGCCACCCAAGCCGGTGACTATTTCGCTGACCGCGCCGTGCATGTGTTAGAACGGCAAACATCGCGCGGCTGCGACCTAGTGCGCGTGATCAGGCTTACAGGGGCACCCTTGGCGACAGTGGCCGTAGAGGGAGGGCCGATTCAACTAAGCCATTATGAAATGGATCAGCCCAAAGTAGGCGCTGTATTGCATCTGGTGCTATACTGGCAGGCCGAGAAATCGGTGGCGACCAGTTATACGGTCTTCACGCAGTTGTTCGATGCGTCTGGCAAGATGGTGGCACAACAAGATAATCCGCCGAATGCGGGCCAATCGCCGACTAATACTTGGGCGCCCAACGCAATCGTGCGCGACCCGTATCAGTTGGCCATCCCAGCCGACGCACAACCCGGTGCTTATCAGCTGTTGGTTGGCTTATACGACACAAAAGGTCGGCGCACTTTAACGCTACCAGATGGAACAAGCCATGACCATCTATCGTTTAATCTGGATGTGGCTAAGCCTTGATTAACATCGTGCGCGACCATCACAACCCTACCCGCGCGGGGTTGTGATGGTCGCTGAGAATTTATTCGCCAGCATAAATCCAATTATTTTTACGCTGAATTATCTAAACGCTCATGTATAACATTACGGCGCGCGACCGCAGCATCGCTTTTCTGCTCTTTGGCTTTCTGTTTGCCTGTTATCTGTTCACCTATACCGGTGTAATCGACAGCAGCGACGGTTTATCCATGTTTTCAACTGCCGAGAGTATGGTGCGGCGCGGCCAAATTGATAGCAATCAATTGCTTTGGATGGGCAGCCAACAGGGCAATTTAGGCCCAGATGGCGACCTCTATAGCCGCAAAGGGCTCGGCATGACGCTCTTAGCGCTGCCGCTACTTTGGTTGGCGCAACGTTGGCCAGCCATCGGGCTGGTCCAAGCAGCCATGCTGCTCAACCCTCTGCTCACAGCTTGGACAGGCGCCCTGCTCTATCGCTGCGGGCGACGGCTGGGATGGAGCCAGAACAGTGCGCTGGCAACGGCGTTGATCTTTGGGCTGGCAACCTTGGCGTGGCCCTATGCCCAAACTTTTTTCAGTGACCCAGTTTGTGGTTGGGCCCTGTTTGCGGCCTTTTACGGGTTATTAAGTTATGGCCAAACTGGGCGCAAACTCTACTTAGCCGCGGGGAGCCTGGCCTGGAGTCTAGCCTATCTAACGCGTACAGTTAATCTGATAACGCTACCGATTTTTGTGATCGCCCTACTGATCGTGTTGCGCCATCGCACGCAAACCCAGCCTCCCGATAAGGTGGCGTCACTCGCGAACTATCGATTATTAATTGTCCGAAACTGGCGACCGATCATCAGTTTTTTCCTGCCGGTGATCGCGGCGGGTCTGCTTTCACTCTGGTGGAACTGGTTGCGGTATGGCAATATCTGGGATAGCGGTTATGTGGCCAGCGAAAGTTTTAGCGCCAACTGGCTCATGGGCATTAGCGGGCTGACCTTGGGGCCGGCGCGTGGGCTCATCTGGTATAGCCCTGCCTTATTGTTGGGAATTTTTGGCGTCAGTTGGTTTTGGAAGCAGGCGCGCTGGGTGCTGGGCGTCGCGCTTTCGATTAGCCTGATCTACGTACTGCTCTATGGCAAATGGTATATGTGGCACGGTGGCTACAGTTGGGGACCGCGCTTTTTGGCGCCGGTGTTACCTTTTTTGGCGCTATTCGTGGGTCCAACCTGGGAGCAGTTGGTCATTCGTCACCAGGCAAAGTGGCCTGGGCGGCTATTCGCCATTTTTCTGGTGGTGCTTTCCATCCTTGTGCAATGGTTGGGCATGCTGATTCCCTATACGTTGGTGCAAGATTGGTTGGCCACCGTGGTGCAACCGCTCTTTGCACCCATTACCTTTTTGCGCCTGGGCTACTCGCCCCTGTTTTTGCAGTGGAAATTCTTGCAACCCGAAAATTTCCAACTCGCCTGGTGGCGGGCGGGGAATTTTGACTGGTTGGGCTTTGCGATGCCGCTGGTGGGACTGCTGGTCGGCCTGGGGCTGCTTGTTCAGCAAACCGGCGCCAAACAACCATTGGCCATTTCGGCGAATACGCGCAGTTGGCTCTATGCCCTGGTGCTGGGCATTATTACCGTGGGCATGTTAACCCATGTACAAATTACCCTGAGCGATACGAATAACCGCACTACCGCCTTACGCATCGAACAGATGGAGCGGGCCGGTGATGCCATTCTCCTGTTACAACCGTTTCAAACCCAACAATTTGCGAATGTCTATCATGGAAAGTTGCCCACCTATGGGCTCTTTCCACGAACTTCACTTGATGCGCAAGAAGCCAAGTGGCTGGTTCGCCTGGAAGAGCAGTATCCTCGTCTGTGGGTAATTCCAGATTACACGCCACCCGAACAATCTGGCTGGGAGCGGCCTCTACGGGTGCGAGATTTTCTGTTGCAAGAAAATCGTTTGTCTGATGTGGGCGCGCCGATTACCGATACAAACCGGTTGGCCCTTTATGCACTGGCCGATGCCCAAGCGCAACCACTAGTCGAGACCGGCCTCGGCACAATTTTTGGCGACCCAGCCGCCCACGCGCCGACAATTGATGAAGCCAACGGTTGGATTCGTTTAAAAGGCTATAGCGTGACGGTGGAAACAGAGCGGGGTGGCGAAATTCTCTTATCGCTACGTTGGCAAAGTTTGCGTCATGTGAGTTATAACTATCATGTCTTTGTTCATCTGTTAGATGCACAGGGCAATAAAATCGAACAACGCGATGGACAGCCCGTCCAATGGATGCGGCCAATCAGCACTTGGCAACCTGGTGATGAGATTGTTGATCATTATGGTTTACTCGTGCCGGAGGATCTGCCAGCCGGTGATTATACAATTGCGGTGGGTTTGTACGATCCGAACAGTGGTCAACGTTTGCCCGTCAGCGCTGGACCCAAAGATTTCGCCATTGAATTAGGCGCCATTATGGTCAAGGCCAAGCCGTAAAATCTTCTTGTATATTTTCTCAATCAGGAGAAATCAGTTTGAACACTTTAAGAAAACGAAGTTTAATTCACGTAGGGATTTTACTGGCCACTGGCTTGCTCATCGCGGCGTGTGGGGGTGACACCAAACCAGAACCGAGCGCAACGGCGACCGTCGCAGCCCAGGCCGCAGCGCCGACCATCGTTGCCACAGCGCCGGTGCCAACGTCAACCAGTGTGGCGCCTAGCACGCTCGCTAATCCCACAACCGCGATCATAACGGCAACGGCTGCGCTTTCGCCCACCAACAACGTAACGGTCGCTGCAGCCAGCAATCCCGGCGAACCATGTCCCCAAGAAGTTGATCTAGATCTGGCTGGCTACCCCGATCTGCAAGCAAAAATGGGTTGTCCATTGGAACTAGCGAATTTTGATCCCATTGCCTTTAATGAATTTGGGCCAGGACCAAACTTTGATCGGTTTATGCTCTGGATTAGCAACGAGAATAAAATCTATGTGCTACAACCCGACAAAACCTGGCAGACCTATGATGATACCTGGAAAGAGGGCGAACCAACTTATACCTGCAACCCGCTCAAAGGTGAACCCAAGTCGCCCCCCCTACCGCGTCGCGGCTTTAACAAAATCTGGTGTACCGTGCCTAAGTTGCAAGAGGTCATGGGCACCACGGTGCTCGAAGAACGCCAGTGCCAACATGCAGTGCTGCAACGCTTTCAACAAGGGCGGTTGCTTGGCTGCTATGAAGATGCGACCATTCGCTACATTCGCCTGCTCGACAATGGGACATGGGATACAGAGTTGACGCGGTAGATAGTAGGTAGTAGTCAGTCCATAGAGAGTTCAACCTTGCTGTTATTTGTTTTAAGACCCTTGATAAAGGTAACCGTCCAATGCGTGTGATTGCAGGTAAGGCCAAAGGTCGCAAACTTCAAATGGTACCCGGCGAAGGCACACGACCAATTACCGATCGCGCCAAGGAAGCGCTCTTTAGCATCCTCAGCGATTGGATTATTGACACACGCGTGTTGGATCTCTTCGGCGGCACGGGCGCTGTGGGTATTGAATGTCTGAGCCGTGGGGCGCTACAGGCCCATTTTATAGAACACAATCCCAAAGCCATCGAAACAATTTGGGCCAACTTGCGTCATTGCAAGTTCGAGTCTCAGGGTACGGTCCAGCGGAGCGACAGTTTTGCCTTCCTGCCCAAATATCAAGGCGAACCTTTTGATCTAATCTTCATCGCGCCACCCCAATATAAAGATATGTGGCGCAAAGCCCTCCAACTGATCGACAGCCATCCGAAGCTGTTGGCTAAATTTGGCACCATTGTTGTACAAATTCATCCTCGCGAAGACACACCAGTCACACTCGAGCATCTCCAGGAATATGATCGCCGCACCTATGGGTCCGTGATGTTACTCTTTTATGCAGCCAGCGAAGATCTGATTGACAAGGCAGATTCGGCTGATTCAGAAGATGACAGTTGGGATGGCGATGATTTGGATCAGGAGTTCGAGGAGAGTTTAGACGGGGATTCAGAGGATAACTGGGCAGAAGATAAACCAGTAGAAAACACCAAAACTTGAACCCTACCATTTAAAACTGATACAGGCACAGTTGGCTGCGCCCGTATCAGTTTTGTATACGGTCAGATAGGGATCGGATGTAAAGTAGCCAGAGGGACAAACGCTTGAGCGAGTTGGCTACTTTACATGTTATTTGCCTGATAGAAGAGATTTGAACAGACGCTTACTTTGCCGGGACAGGTGTGGCTGGTGGCAAATTCATCTCTTGCATAGCGTTATTCAAAGCAGTGACTAGGGTATTGAACTGGGCACGTGTAATATCTAGTGTCTCAACGGCCTTGTCCAAATTACCAATATCCGCATTCTGCTTGCCCATTTCGGCCCGCAACGCATTCTCTACGATGCCCAATTGGTTTTGAATTACATTGGCTTGTTGGCTAACAGTATCTACATTGTGGCTGACAGAATCCACGTTTTTGTCCACACGGGCTAGTTTGTCCTCAAAAACGGTTAATCTTTCACCGCCGGTAAAACTTAGGGTGCCACCATTCACAATAGCCAAGACTAACAAAGTCAATAACATGCCCAGCACGGCGCCACCAATGGCAGCCAGAAACATGGACAACGAATCATGACTAGCCGCCCGGTATTCTAACTCAGGCGCGGTTTCCCTATGTTCCATAGATTTTGACATATCTAGAGATTCTTGGTGAACGCTCATGCTCTCTCCTTTAACTTGAAAAACCTTCATATAAAAAGCAATGCAATTATACTCTGAAACGGACGATACCTAAAACGAGCCTATTTGAAAATCAATATGACTGGGTTATCTGGTGTAAAATTAGCTCAATGTGCATTTTTGCACAAGCAATCTGTTAATCTTACCGATTCCAGTGACTTCCGTCAAGCCGGTCAACCTGACAATTGCCTTATAAGTAATAAACACGTGCAAATTTAGCACTTTTTGAATAAAAGGCAGCTTCAATTTAGCGCTGATTATTGTTTTTAAGAGATTAACCTGGTTATTATGCCATCAGCCGATCCAATCGATCTAGAGACCGCTAATTTTTTACTTTCCGCGACTGGGCGGGCGGCTACGAAGGCGCTATCCAAAGCTGATTTGAGTGAGGCGCAGACGTTAACACTCCTCACAGAATTACGCCGCCAATTTCCGGCCAACCAAGCCGGTGCCTTGCTTACTTTGGCGCGTCTACGCCAGCGCGCTGTGGCCAAGTTTCCTTTTGCGGAGCAACTTTTTCTCACTGCCGAAGCTTTGGAACAGGCCACTGCCTGGCCCATCGCCGAACATCGCACAGCCTGGTTGGATCGTTATGCCCCACCAGGCCGTATTTTAGACCTGGGCTGCGGGATTGGAGGCGATACGTTGGCGTTGGCCCAACGGCGGCCAGTGATTGCGTTTGAACAGGATAGTGTCCGCTTGCGTTTTGCGCAAGCCAACGCCAAAACCCTGGGTCTGGAAAAGCAGATCGAATTCCGCCAAGCGGATTGGACCGAACTGCTGACCAGTGGACAGCTACCAACCGCCGCGGCGGCCTATGCTGATCCATCGCGCCGGGCGGCGGGCAAACGAATCTTCAGCCTGTATCAGATGCAGCCGCCCTTGCCCACCTTGCTCCAATTGCAACGACAGATCCCAGCCGTAGCCGTCAAAGTTATGCCCGGCGTCCAAGATACGGAACTTCCTGAGCATTGCGGCGTAGAGTTTATTAGCCATGCTGGCGTATGTAAAGAAGCGATCCTCTGGTTTGGGGAATTGGCCGTTCAGCCCCGCTGGGCGAGCATTCATACCGCCGCGGGTTGGCAATCGATTAACGCTAGTGGCAAAAGACCGCCCTTGGGCTTGCTCCAGCCAGGTCAATTTTTACATGAACCGGATCCGGCTGTGATCCGGGCGGGTGCGTTTGATGAATTATGCCAACGCCTGGCCGCGTTCCTTTTTAACGCAGAAATTGCCTACTTGGTTTCACCCAGTTTGACGCTTGATCCATTGGTGCAAACGTTTTTAATTCAAGAAGTTCACCCGTTTAGCCTGAAAGTACTCAATCAGCGGCTTCAGGCTTTGGGCATTCGTGAAGTAGAATTAAAGAAGCGCGGTTTTCCGGTCGAGCCCGAAGAATTGCGCAAACGGCTTACATTGCCCAGCCGTGGCCGAGCGGGCGTTGTCATTTTTACGCAGCAAGCGGATGAACAGCCGGGTCACCCACATCGTCCGGCTGCCCATATTATGCTAATTTGTGAACGGGTCAGTCAGAATGGGAGCAAGGGAAATGATTACAGAAGCGGAAGTCGTGGCGCTGGCAGCAACCTTGGGTGAGCAGTTGAAGCGCAAAGGCTGGATGTGTGCAACCGCCGAAAGTTGTACAGGCGGTTTGATCGGCCACCTGATTACCGAAACGCCTGGCTGCTCGGCCTATTTTGCTGGCGGTGGCATTGTCTATAGCTATCCTGCCAAAGAGCGCGTCTTAGGCGTCTTGCATGAGACATTGATGAACGAAGGTGCGGTGAGCGAGGCCGTGGCGCAACAGATGGCGCAGGGGGCATTACGTCTGTATAACGTCGCCGTTGCAGTATCCGTGACAGGAATTGCTGGCCCAGGCGGTGGCCTGCCCGGTAAACCAACCGGCACAGTGCACATTCATCTGAGCGCAGCCGATGGCACCGAACGGGGCGAGCGTTATGTATGGGATGCAGATCGCAGCGGCAATAAGTTGCTGAGTGCGCAGGCGGCTATCCAGATGATGCTCGATTATATGAACAGTCTAGAGGGAAAATAAGATGACTAGAGAAGTTTTGGTGAATGAACCAATTAAAGCCTTAACGCGCATGATGGCCAGCGGAGATATTCGCCCGACCTCCTTTCTATGGCGCGATAAGACCCGCTATGTCAGTGATTTGGGTCGCCAGTGGGAAGAACGCATAGCAGGCAAAACAATTCATTGTTTTTTGTTGCAGACGGTCGACAACGACACCTACGAACTGCGCTGGGATCCTGGCGACAATGCCTGGACGGTGCATCGCGCCTGGCTACGCGATCTGGTCGTGTAGCCAAGGTTGATAGGGTCAGGCATGCCTGGCCCTATCAATCGGCCTATCCTGGCGTCACTCACCGATCCTTGGAGGCGTCCCGAATCTTAACGGTGACTGTCTGCGAATTATGGCCATTGCCATAGGCATCTAACCGATAGTCGTAGGTTCCCCGCTTGGATGGGCAGTCGGTGAAGTCGCCAGTTGTACGGCCCCGTTCTAAAAGCGTCTGGCCACCGCGATATAGGGTGACCCCCTCGGTGTTGCTAGTGCGCCAGTAGAGGTTTACACAATGGCCCAGTGGAATTGAATTTTCGCCAGCTCGAAATTCTTGAATGTCTGGGTTACCGGTTGGTTGACTGCCTTCGTTCGTGACGTTAATGGTAATATCGCGCGTCTCCTGGCCACCATCCTGGCGCACAATTCGCAAGCGATAGGTGCGCATGCGATCAGGGCAGACTTGCCGGAGACTCACGCCGGCCACCCCTTCGTTATCCAAATACACTTCTCGCACCCCTTGGACATCCCACCGCAGGGTAGTACATAGATTACGTTTGATCGTTGTGCTATCCGCCCAGAAATTGACACTATACGCTGCGCCACCTGCGACATTGACCGTGATGGGGAATTCAACCGCGCCGTTATCCTGCCGGATCACACGTAGCGTATAAGTGGTCGTGTTGCCGGGGCAGACATTACGCACGTCATGCCCGCTAACACCCTGGGCATTGCCATTGTCGATGAAATAGACCGCGTTAATATTGTCCACATCCCAGCGGATCGCGGTACATTGGCCTACGTTTAGATGGTCGGTGTCAGCGCGCAAATTCGGGTTGATATCGGTTGAGGGTGGTGGCGGCGGTGGGTTCGGATCGGGAATCTGAATACCGACCCAGATTGTTTCGCCAAAGAGTTTACCGGTGTTGTCGCGCAGCATCCAAAAACCCTGAAACGCGCCATAACTCTGCGGGGCACGCAGACTCACGGTCAGATCAACGGTCGCGCCTGGCTCAACGCGCTGACCGATGGCTAAAGGTGAGCCGCCCATCGCCGCTTCCGCCCGGTTCCCGTTCACATAGACTAGCTGGAAATCCGGCTCCCAGGCGCAAGTGCCGCTGTTGCGCAGCCGCCAACTCTTGGCAAAATCTTGGCCCAGTGCCATAACCGGTGGCGCGGTCATGTTTTTATCATCCAAATTCAGGTCAGCCACATAGCTCATACCAAAGATACAAGGCGGGGCACTGCTCGCTTTGGCGGCAGTGATCTCCGTCGTCGTGGTCACCGCCGCGCTGTTTTCTACGGCGGCCTCAGCCTCAGGTGGGGTTGCTTCTTCGGCAGAGACCTGGATATATTGGTTCACCAGTTGAGCAAATGTACCATCGGCCTGCATCGCCACCAACGCCTGGTTAAACTGATCAATCAACGTTGAACCTTTGCGCGCCGCGATAGCAAACTGCTGTGTATTGAAATCTTGGCCCGCCAGTCGCACATCAGAGAAACGTTGCACCAACAAGCTCGCCGGCAACAGACCGAGCAGCGCCACGTCGATCCGGCCATTGCGCAGGTCACGAAGCAGCGTGCCGGTATCTTCGTAGGGGATCAAGTCATCTTGGGCAATCACACCTTTGTCTACCGCGTTCTGTTGCGCCCAGAACTGATAGGTCGTGCCCCGTTCTACACCCACTTTCTTGCCACGCAGATCAGTCGCCGATCCAATCGTATCTGTCACCGCGATGCGCACCACCGCTGCGCTGCCACCAACGTAATAGAGATTGGTGAAATCGACCAGTTGTTGGCGGTCGGGCGTCACCGAGATGGCGCTGATCGCCGCGTCCACCTGGTTCAGGCGTAAAGCGTCCAATAAGCCGTCAAAGGCGAAGTCGTTAAATTCCACCTCGATGCCGAGACGTTTGCCCAACTCTTTAAACAGGGCAATGTCAAAGCCATCTAGTTGATAGTTGCTGTCATAAAATTCAAAAGGTGGATAGTTAGCGGACGTGCCGACCACAATCTTGCCAGCCGCTTTGATGCGCGCCCAGTCGTCATCTG
>JAPLGZ010000285.1 GCA_026389895.1 Chloroflexota bacterium
AGATGTTTCTCGGTCGAACCGCCGATTACGACGATATATTCTCCCTTGAGTGTGACGCCTTCAGTCGCGGCCAACAAGGTGGAAAGTGTGCCGCGCTCAACTTTCTCAAAAAGCTTGGTCAAATCATTGGCCAATGCAGCGGGGCGATCCCCATAAACAGCCAACGCATCGGCAAGGAACGCGGCCAGCCGAAATGGACTTTCATAGAAAATGAGCGTGTGCGGCGAATGTTTGTCCACCCCTAGAAAACGTTGGCGTTGGCCACTTTTGCGTGGTGGGAAACCGCGAAAGGTAAAGCTGTGCAAGGGCAAGCCAGAGAGCACCACAGCCATAATCAAACCGGTTGGGCCGGGGATGAGCGTAACCGGAATATCCTCTTGAATCGCCCGGCGCACCAGTGTAAAACCGGGGTCCGAGATGCCAGGCGTGCCTGCATCGGTGACAACGGCGACAGATTGCCCTTGTCGCAACAGGCCGAAAATCCGACCAGCGGCGCGTTCTTCGTTATGTTCGTGGAAAGCAATTTGTGGCTTTTGAATCTCAAAATGTTTGAGTAGATGGCCAGTTTTGCGCGTGTCTTCGCTGACAATATAATCTACGGTGCGCAAAGTTTCCAATGCCCGCAGGGTAATATCGCCAAGATTGCCAATCGGAGTCGCTACGAGATAGAGCATGAGAGATTTGTGATTTTGGATAACAGTTTACGCCGTCAGCGTGCCTTTGGTGCTGGGCACATCCTGGCGACGCGGATCGATTTGGGTAGCCGCATCAAGCGCGCGGGCGAGAGATTTGAAGAGTGCTTCCACTTTATGGTGATCGTTGCGCCCATAAAAGACCTTGGCATGGAGATTCATGCGGGCGTGAATGGCCAAAGATTCAAATAGATGAAAAATCAGATCTGTCCCTAATTGGCCCAATTTCGGCGTCACAAATTCAGCCTCGAAAACGCAGTAGGGTCGTCCCCCCAAATCCAACGCGACCAACGCCAATGCTTCATCCATCGGCACATAACTATGCGCGGTGCGCACGATGCCGCGTCGGTCACCCAACGCTTGATCGATGGCCTTGCCTAGACAGATCATGATATCTTCACCGGTGTGATGTTCATCAATGTGCAAATCGCCTTTGGCTTCCACTGTAATATCAAAGAGGCCATGTCCTGCCAACAACGTCAACATATGATCCAGAAAACCAATGCCGGTGTTAACCTCGGCCTTCCCACGTCCATCCAGGTTAAATTCTAATTTAATTTGTGTCTCTTTGGTGTTGCGTTCAATCGCAGCTTGGCGCATATTCAATCTCTTTCATGGGGATCCCTACGAATTATTTATATTTCTACAGCGTAACTAGCTCGCGCAGAATCTCCAGCAAACGATCTGTCTGCTCGGGGCGGCCGACCGAGATGCGGATGCAATTCTGCAAACCGGGCTTGTTATAATGGCGCACCAGCACGCCGCGCTGCTCTAATGCTTGTTTCAACTGCTTGGCGTCGCGCCCGACCACGTCGCACAAAATAAAGTTGGCTTGCGTGGGATAGGGTCTCAGGTAGGGAAGGGTCTGGAGCAAAGCAAAGAGGCGGTTACGTTCGTCCTTGAGTTTGCCGACCACAGCCATAATCTGATCGACATGCTGCAAACTGGCCAATCCAGCCACGCTGGCCGCGACATTGACATTGTAGGGTTGCTTAAACTTCCAGAGCTGCGCCATTAACCAGGCGGGACAAATTCCATAGCCCAAACGCAGACCGGCAATCCCTGCGGCTTTGCTAAAGGTGCGCAAGATCACCAGATTGTCATATTGCAGCACCCAATCGGCACGGCTGGGATAATCGGCAAATTCAACATAGGCTTCGTCTAGAACGACCAGTAAGGGCAACGCCAGCAAACGCCGCAAATCTTCATCAGCCAGCCAATTACCCGAAGGGTTGTTAGGCGAGGTGAGGAAAAGGAGTTTGACTTTGGGCGGAGCAACAATTGGAGATTGTTCGCGGTTAATCTCGATTGGCCAATCGCCCATTGCCTGCTCAATCGCCGCCACATCCACGGCATGATCCGGCTTGCGCCACACTTCAATTGTCTTGCCGCCTACTAAGCCAGCATCAAAACTATACATGCCAAAGGTTGGGGGGCAATTGAGAATCGCATCGCCCGGCTGCAAGAAAAGCCGACAGAGATAATCCAGCAGTTCATCAGCGCCATGGGTGGGCAGAATATTGGCGGCTGGGACCCCAACAAAGCCACTTAGCGCCTCACGCAGTTCCGCCTGTTGCGGATCCGGATAAATATGATAAAACGGATACTCCGCCAGGGCTTCAGCCACCACCGGCAATGGGCCATAGGGATTTTCGTTGGCATCCAACTTGATAATCCGCTCCGCAGGAATCCCTAGCCGCCGACTCAACACCTCAAAGGGTTGGATCGGTGTATATTCTTCCAGATCAGCGATTTCCGGGCGCAAGAGGGTGGCAGGGTGAGCGTTCGCAGCAGGATAGGCGTTCATAGTCATAGAAGTTCAGCTCGCACTTAAAGTTTTGGATAGGGCACCCCACCCTAACCCTCCCTTTTTAGAGAGGGTTAGGGTGGGATGCCTTGAATTTCAATGAGGAATTAGTGTACATCGACATGAACATAATCGTAAATTTTGTAACTGTTCTAATCCCGTATCTAAACCATCTCGGCGACGTATGCTATAATCAACCGGAAAGCTTCACACTGATTGGAAACAGGTATGCAACGACCGTTAATTGATTCTGAATATATCTTTGGCATCCACGAGCCGGGCGGAGAGCAGATGATGCTGGCCGCGGGCCGGCCAGGCTGGGTGCTCTTTACCGAGGCGATTGGCCACGATCCGGATGATCGCACCGGGATGGATTTTACCACCTTTAGCAACCAAGGGTTGGGCGTGATCTGCCGCCTCAACAACGGCTACGAACCAGATGGCACCCTCCCTCACAGCAGTCAATATGAAAATTTTGCGCGCCGTGTCGCCAACTTTGTCGCCGTGAGCAGCGGCTGCAAAACCTGGATCATCGGCAATGAGATGAACTATGCCGTCGAGCGACCGGGCATCCAGATCGATTGGACGCGCCATACCAGCAACCGTGGCGGCGCGCCCGAAGCCGCTGATCCGATGCGCCGGGGATTGGCCGTGCGCTTTAATATTTTACCCGATTTTTCCACTGAAATCCGCACCACACGCGCCGCCATTGTCAGCCAGGGCGAGGTGATTACCCCCACGCTCTATACCCGCTGCTACCGGCTCTGTCGCGAGGCGATTCACCGGCTGCCTGGGCATGAAGACGATCAGGTCTTGGTCGGCGCGGTGGCCCCCTGGAATACCCAAACAATCTATGCGGACAATGCCAATGGCGATTGGGTGCAATATTTCCGCAATATTCTAGACGAGTTAGGCCCGAAACATTGTGATGGCTTTGTGCTGCACGCCTTTACCAATGGCAGTGAACCGGCGCTTATCACCGACGAAACCAAGTTAGGGCCGCCTTTCCAGAATGCTCATCGTCAATTTCGGGTCTATATGGATTTTATGGCCGCCGTCCCTTCCCAGATGCGCCATTTGCCCGCCTATATTACGCAAACCGACCAAGTGCAGCCCTGGCATGATCTCAATACGGGCTGGGTGCAGGATGCCTATGCCGAGATAAACAATTGGAATGAGCAGCCGGGCAACCAACAGATCCGCGCGTTGATCCTCTATCGTTGGCCACGCATGGACAAGTGGTTTATCGATGGCAAAACGGGCGTGATGGAGGATTTCTGGCAGGCGCTACAGAACGACTATTATTGGCGGGGCAGCGTCAGTGGCCCCAGTACGCCAGAAATTACGCCTGCCTTCCAGTCTGCGCCCCAGGCAGCGAACGCGTTTGAACTCGAAACCGCCCATTACCAGATCGAGTGGTTGAACGATCGCTTTCCGGCCAAAATGATGATCGGCGAAACGATCACAGTGCCGATCACGCTTAAAAACAGCGGCAATCTGACCTGGAGTTGGGGCGGCGGCAACCCCTTCCGGATTGGCTATCACTATTACCGCAACCGGCGCCGTTTAACGATGCCACCCCAATTCGATCTGCGCACCGACATTCCAGAAGATATCTTACCGGGTGAAACCGTCACGATTGAGGTGCGTGTGGCCTTGCCCGCAGAAGCTGGCAACTACACGTTGGAATTTGATATGGTGCACGAGGGCATCACCTGGTTCAAAGAGCAAAATTCAGCGGTGCTGACGCGTTGGGTCACCGTCGAAGCCCCTGCACCGCCGGTACAAGTGGATGGCGACGGACAGACCAGCACCAGCCTCGTGCCGCTCTTTGCCGACATCAGCACGCGTCTGCCACGCAGTGGCGCGTACGCCCGGCGCAGTATGAATCAAGTGCGCTATTTAGTCATCAGCCATACGGGGGCCAATCCGTGGCTCAGCTTAGAACGCATTGCCCAGACGCATATCCAACATGGTTATCCAGGGATTGTCTATGATTTTATCGTCAATAGCACTGGCCAGGTCTTCAAGGTTAGCGATTTAGAAGATGTGGCACAGCCCGATCAGATTTGGTCGGAACAGGGCATCAATATCTGCTTGATGGGCAATTTCAGCGCGACACCCCCACCCATTCCCCAACTAGAAGCAACCGGCCGGTTATGCGCCTGGTTGGCGCAGAACTTAGGGTTAGACCCAGAGACTATTACGGGGATGGGTGAATTGACCAAGGGCGCTAGCCCTGGCGCCACCTTTTATACGGGCGCCAACTGGAAGAGCACCATCATTCGCCAGGTGCAACTGCATCTTGCCGTCTTAAACAATAACAACACGGCAGACGATGGACGCACCAAAGAATTAGACGGCTTGGTGCAGGAGTTGCGGGACAAGCAGAATGATTTGCAAACTCGCTTCCAACAAATAGTCAAAGAACGCGATGACTTGCGCGCGAGCAACGAACAACTACACCAGGAAATCGTTGAAATCCGGCAGGTTATGGAAGCAGAACCCGTTGACGAGCAACTGCGGATTCAAAATATTGTTGACAAGTTACCGCGCGATGCCGCGCGTTATGTGCCCCGGCGTGCGCAGGATGTCCATTATATTGTGATCAATCACACCGGTGTCGCGCCGAGCGTAGCCTGGCAGAGCATCGCCAGCGCGCATACGCCGGATTGGCCCGGCATTCTCTACGATTTTGGGATCGATGACAAGGGTGCAATTGTTCAGATGCAGCCGATGGAAGAGGTAGTCGAAACGGGGCAAGAATATCTCGCCAATGCGATTAATGTAGCCTTCGCCGGTGAGTTCAATCGCCAGACGCCCACGGATGAGCAAATCTATGCAGGTGGCCGTTTGTTGGCCTGGTTAATTCAGCGCTTCCCCCAAGTCAAAATGGAGAACATCAAGGGGATCAATGAGTTTATCGAACATACGTCGCCTGGGGAGCAGTGGCTAAATGACCAACGATGGAAAGATCTGTTACTTGCCGCCGTGCGCCGCGCCAGCGGGATGATCGATCCGAGCACCACGGAAAATCAACTACGGGCGCGTCTGGCCGAATTAGAGCGGCAATTAGAAAACACCCAACAGTTGGTCTCGGTCCAAGAGCACCAGAAAAAACGCGCCGAGACCGAGAATCATAAGCTACAGACCGAATTAGCGTCCAAGCAACAAGGCGCCAGCGCCTTTGTGATTCCCCCCCCGGCCCTGCGCAACTTGACCGATCAATTGCCCAAACACCCTACTTTGCGTTATGACCGGCGAGCGCTCAGCCAAATCACCCATGTGGCGATCCATCACACCGCGGCGCCGTCGTCGCTGGGACCATTACGCATTGCCGAGTTGCATGTTGCGCCCGATGTGGCGCGCGGCAAAGAGGCGTGGCCAGGCATTGGCTATCACTTTTTCATCCATGCCGACGGCGCCATCGAACAGACCAACCGGCTGGATACGGCCAGTTATCACGTCTTCCGGCATAACAGCTATACGCTCGGGGTGGCTTTTGCCGGCAGTTTTATGAATGGCAAAATTCCCACCTCGGCCCAATTACGCGCCGGTGCGCATCTAATCGCCTGGTTGATGCAAGACTTAGGTATTCCACTGGCACGCGTGTGGGGTCATCGCGAATTCCCCGACAACACGACCGTCTGTCCCGGCAATGAGTGGACGCTAGGCAATCGCTGGCGGGATCTACTCTTTGAACGGATCGAACAAGTACAAAACGGGGTGGGCATCAAGAGCATTCGCCACTATCTACTCTTCTGGCAACGCGATTTTCCCGGCCCCGTTGCGCGGCAGGATTTTGTCAACGCGATTGGCTACATTGCCCGTTTTCGACCGACCGTTGGTTTTGCGGTGGAAGACGCCAAATACGCCGAATATGTAACGATTATCGGCAATGAGGCGGGCATTAGCGCCACCGACGAACAGATCTTGCGCAGTCACGGCTGTAAAGTCGAACGCATCGCTGGGCGCAACGAAGATGAGACCAGCCGCGTCCTGGCCGAAATGACCGAGTTGGGCCGCCGCTTCCAGAATTTTGATGTAGAATTTTAGCTATAGGGAGCAGGCAGTAGAGATTAGGTGAAGCCAACGCTCTTCTCTACTAGCTTACTGCCCTACTTGATTGATTCTGAATTCGATAATGCCATCAACGCACAGTATCACGAATCGCTCGCAAACGCTCGGTGCGGCTTATGCCGTCACGTTGCCACTCTTTCAGGGGCCGCTTGATCTGTTGTTGCAACTGATCGAAAAACAAGAGTTGGACATCAATGAGATCAGCCTGGTGACCGTTACCGACCAATATCTGCAAACGATCGACCAGATGCAGGAAATTGAGCCAGATGCGTTAGCAGATTTTCTGGTGGTCGCCTCACGTCTGCTCTATATTAAGTCGCGCAGTCTCTTGCCGCAACCGCGCCCGCCCGAAGAGGAAGAAGAAGATTCGACCGATGCGTTGATCAAACAGCTGTTGGAATATCGCCAGTTCAAACAAGTGGCCGAAAGTTTGCGGGCCCGCGAAGATCTTGGGCTCCGGGCCTACACACGCACCGCGCCCCGGCCTGTGGTGGAAAAACATCTCGATCTGAGTAATGTCGACTTGAGCAAATTGCACGCCGTCCTACGCAAAGTGCTGCAACGCATCCCCAGCGACCCACCCATGCCACGTGTCAAGACTTATCCGATCACCGTGGCCGAGCAGATTGAGAATGTGCGCCAATATCTACAATCAAACGTGTCTGATAACGCGAACAGCGCTCCAATCTCGTTTATTGAAATACTGGGCCGCAGTTGGACGCGCATCGAAGTGATCGTGACCTTTCTAGCCATCTTAGAATTGATCAAACAACGCCAGATCCATGTCATTCAGGATGGTCTGTTTGGCGAGATCATGTTAATGCTAGTAACTGAGGAAATGAGCTCGGTGGTTGAAACGTAAAGCGAATGCCGTCACTTCAGCCATGCAGGGTTCTGTTACGAAAAAGGAGGCGAATTCATGAGTGAAGAATTATCTAGCCGGGCAATTTCGATCAGTAAAGATTACAGTGACCGCCGTGGATACGATTCGAATTTCCTTGACGTCACAGTGCCCTTGCCCCAGCTTTCGGTCAGTTCACAGCAAAATTCAGACTTAAAAACCGTGGTATTAGCCTATCACCATTTTAGTCTACTGATGAATAGACAACGCAAATTGGCCTATTACACCGCAGTCAATATCGATGGGCGTACGCTACGCAGGTTAAAACGCGAATCGGACAAATGGACCTTTGACCCAAGAATTGATAAAGCTGATCAAATGGGGCCGGAGATTTATGTGGACAACACGTTGGATTTAGGGCATTTGGTCAGGAGAATTGACCCAGCCTGGGGTGAATCGGAGCTGATTGCCAAAACGGCCAACGATGATACATTTCACTTTACCAATTGCTCGCCCCAACATAAAAACCTGAACGAAAACAAAAAGACGTGGGCTGGGCTGGAAGATTACATCCTCAATAATGCACTAGCCAACCAACTAAAGGTTTCTGTCTTTAGCGGACCAGTCTTTGAAGCGAATGATTTTGTCTATCGGGATGTGCAGATCCCTAAACGATATTGGAAAGTCGTGGCCATGATAAAGACCGATGGGCAACTTTCGGCAACGGCCTATTTGCTGGATCAGAGTCAATTGCTGGCGGATCTTGGCGCACGTGGCTTTACTTTCGGTGAATATCGCATGTTCCAAGTCTCTGTGGCCACCATCGAAACGCTCACGAATCTGGATTTTGGAGAGCTTAACCAACACGATCCTTTGGCTGGCAGACGCAGCCTGGATATGTTTGAGATCACCTCACTCGACATGATCCAGGTGTAAGTGAAGACGCCACACAAGCCATTAGCCGAACGCCCCGTTTATGGCTTTTTCGTGGGTGTCGGCGTAGCGATTATCACAGGCGAGCTCGCTTTGGGCGTCACAACAGGCAAAGAAGCGGGTTGATCGCTCAGGACAAAAGTGGTCAGCCAAGCGCCACCGTCGAGTTGATACCAGGTTTTATCGGCAGTTCGTGCAATCAGTTTCAAACTCTGGCCAGCGGCCATTTGCCCGACAACCGCACAATTTATATTGGGGCAGGCGCGCAGTGTAGCCTCGATTTTCGCAACAATGGGCGCGGCAGTGGGTAGTTGAGCGGCCCAGACCCCTAGCCCGGCCTTGATGGCTTCTTCTTGGGCCTTCCGAATTTCAGGTTCTTTCGCAACATCAGCAGAAAAAGTGGTCAGCAACGCATAACCGCGCCGCACCATTTCGGCATTTACAAAGGTGCCATCCTGCAAATAGACATAACGGAGCAAGTTGCCGGCGCTGTCTTTGTCAGAAATATCCTTGACCAGGTAGACAAGTTTATCTTTGACCAACGTGCGATTCGCGTCGGTCGCCAGTTGGAATAATGGCTGCTTGGTGCTTGGCGCGCTGACCATGATATAGCGGACCTTATAAGCCACCCCATTCAGCAACACTTTGATCGTATCGCCATTGCTAACGCTTGTCACTTGGGCCAGTTGTCCGCTCAGCCCAGTTGCCGTAAAGGTCGTTGAGGGTGAGACAGTCGCGGTCGGCATGGTAGCTGTAGGGAGCGTGGCAGTGGGAATTGTGGTAGTAGAAATGGTGAGTGTAGTAGTTATTGATTTGATCAAGGTGGCGGTGATCGGTAGTGTAGACGTAAAGGTTGGTGTAG
>JAPLGZ010000584.1 GCA_026389895.1 Chloroflexota bacterium
AAAGCGCGATCCCATCACAAAGCTCACGGAGAAATATTATGGATAAAATCAAAGTTTGTATCGTCGGTTTGGGGTGGACCGGCTCTAATCATTACGCCGGTTACGCCGCCATCCCCGAAAAAGCGGAGGTTGTCGCTTGTGTTGCGCGCTCGGTAGAAGCCCAAGCCAAGGCGCAACAGTGGGGGATCCCCAAAATTTATCGATCCTTTGATGCCGCCCTGCAAGATACTGAGATCGATGCCTTTAGTCTCTGTACGCCGCACTATGACCATGCACCGATGCTCATCGCGGCGTTACAAGCGGGTAAACATGTGATCGGCGAAACACCCGCCTGCATGACGTTGGCCGAATGTCGTCAACTGCGCGTGGCGCTCTTCGATTATCCTAACCTCAAAGCCGCGACCGGTCATATCTGTCGCTCATGGCCGACCTTTGCTCATGCCAAACGTTTGGTGAGCCAAGGCGATGTTGGGCAGACCTTTTATCTCTCATCCAACTACACCCATAAAGCGGACCCCAAGGAATATTCATCGGCCAATACGTGGGGGCGCGACCCGCGCGCCCAACTCCATCTGGGGATTAGTTATCACTCCGTCGATCTGTTGCGTTGGATTGGTGGCGATGTAGAAGAAGTCTCTGGCGATTTTACGGATCGGGCGCGCATTGCGGTGCTGCGCTTCAAAAACGGTGCGCTTGGCCATGTCTTTCAAAGTGGCGCCGTTGTGCAACCCTATAGTTTGCCGCTCTATGTGTATGGCCTGGAAGGTAGCATTCATTGTTATTGGGAAGAGCAGGTGCTTAAGGGTTATTTGCACAAGTCGGCGGAATGGAACCCCGATACGCTCGCCGCCACGCCACTGCACGGCCGTGGCTCGCCCGAATGGCAGCATGAAATGGAGAACTTTGTCGACAGCATTCGCGAAAATAAAGCGCCGATCTGTCCGCTGGCCGAAGGTATTGCCACGGTGGAGACCTGTCTGGCCATCGAGGATGCCATGCAACATACCACTAGGGTTCGTGTGCAACCGGCGTAATCTGTTGGCGCTCGCTGGCTTAGTTTGCCACTCGTCCAAAAATCAACCAACTGCAATAATTATCCCTTCCCTCGCAAAATTGGGTCTTGACAAAGCCGGTCTATTTTGATACTCTTCTATTTAGATAATTATCTAAATAGAAGAGTATCAAAATAGGAAAATATCAAAACAGACCAATTCTTTGGGAATGGAGGTAACTGAGATGGCTCAGGAAAATCAAACAATGACGCTGGCCGAGCAGCAGGCGACCTTGGTGAATGTGTGTAAACTGCTGCTCGATGAAGATCGGCTCAAGATTTTAGGGTTGCTGGCGCAACAAGCCTGTAGTACAGAAACATTGGTCACGCAACTGGACATGGCGCGTGTGAAGTTGCATCTGCATAAATTGGCCGAGGTTGGTTTGGTCAATCAGCGCAATGACCAGGGCGTTGAAGCTTATCAATTGGACCGCCAGCAAATTCTGCGGCTCAAAAAAATGCTCTTTGCCCGTGCCGAAACGCCCGAAGCGCAATCACCGGTGGAAAAAGAGCTGGCAAAGTTTGTTAAGCAGGGTCAATTGGTGCTGCTGCCAACGCATCCGGCCAAATTGTTGCTTGTCTTGCAGTGGCTGGTGGAAAAATTTCTACCAGACGTTGCCTATCCAGAGCGCGAAGTCAATGAACTGCTCAAAGGTCACGCTGAAGATCATGCCACCTTGCGGCGCTTGCTGGTCGATCATGGCTTGCTGGTCCGCCAAGCGGGCATCTATCAAAGGCCGGTGAGCAGATGACGGCGGAGATCATTTTGATCGGCCCAATTGGCGCTGGTAAAAGTACGCTCAGCCGGTTGTTGGCGGAAAAACTTGACCTCCCGCGCGCTTCGATGGATGATTTGCGCTGGGATTATTACAAAGAGATTGGCTTCGACGAGGCCGTGCAGAAACAGATCGGCGATCAAGAAGGGTTTCCTGGTGTCTATCGCTATTGGAAACCCTTCGAAGCCCATGCCGTGGAACGCCTGCTGGCCGAACAGCATAACTGTGTGATTGATTTTGGCGGTGGCCATTCCGTCTATGAAGATGACGCGTTGTTTGCGCGCGTTCAGCAAATTCTGGCGCCTTACCCCAATGTCATTCTCATTCTGCCCTCGCCGGACTTGGACGAATCGGTGCGAATTCTGCGCGAGCGGAATGGCGGGGGTGTGGCGGACGACTTCGACTTTCACGAGCACTTCGTCAAACATCATTCCAATCACGATCTGGCTAAATTTGTGGTCTACACACAGGGGAAAACGCCCGAAGAGACGCGTGATGAAATTCTCCGTTTACTCGGGCGCCCAGGAGAAGGCAATGCGTAACCCAAAATTGTCGCCGACAAACCTAACACAATTACAGCCGCATCTGCGCGCGGAGTGAGGTGATTGAGTATGGCGCAAGAGAATTTTGCCCAATTGCTCCAATTTTTCAAAACTTTGGGGCACGAAACCCGTTTGCAAATTGTTGGCCTGCTGGCGAATGGCGAACGCAGCGTTGGTGACTTAGCTGAATTGTTGAAGTTGACTGAACCCACCGTCTCGCACCACCTGGCCATGATGAAAGAGTTGGGGTTGCTCGGTGTGCGCGCCGAGGGCACCACCCGCATCTACTGGCTCGACACGACCTTTCTGTAACGAATGAGTAAAGACATTTTTTCCCAGGATAACCTTGCCAATCTGGTTGTTGAGAATAAAGAGGATGCCTCTGAGCAAAAGATTCTACAAACGTTTATCGAAGATAATCGCATCAAAGAGATCCCCGCCCGACGCCAGAAACGCTTTGTCGTGCTCAAGTGGCTGGTGAACCAGTTTGAGCACGGCGTCCGCTATCCCGAAGCCGAGATGAATCGACGCTTAAAACAATATCACCTCGACAATGCCGCGCTCCGGCGTTATCTGATCGAAAATGGACTGATGCAGCGTGAGAATGGTTTTTACTGGCGGATTGATGGGGCATAGGCCATCCTCTCATCCGTTGCACATGATGAGAGGATGGCAATTTTATGGACCCATTCCGTCCGATTAATTGGTTGAGGCTTACTTCGGTGATGGGTCCGTAGGCGGTTTTGGGACTTGCTGCATCAGCGCAAAAAGGCGCTTAAGTTCTTGGAATCTCTCTTGATTTATGCCTGTTGCATGTTCAATCAAAGGCCAATCCAGCCCTATTTTTAGCAGGTTTTCGATTACTTCGAGTTTGGCCTCCATACGCCCTTCGACGCGCCCTTCGACGCGACCTTTCAACTCACCTTCCTGCTTCCATTCTTCGGCTGCTGTCAATATAGCGTTTCTCACACCCATTGTATAATCCCCCAATGTTTCAACAAACTCTACGACTGTCTGCCTTTTTTGCGTCGCCGCAAGATAGACAACGAAAAACATCTCGTAGTTGATACCGCCTGTGTGTGGCACTTGGGCCAAAAGTTCGGCAGCTAATGTTAGCGCCTCTTGAATTGGTTCATGGAAGGCCGCCAACATGAGCAATTGCATGATCTTTGCTTTCAACCCGCCGCGCACTGCCTCTGGCCCAATGCCCGATTGATCGACCAATAAATGGGAAAATTGAGGAATGAATGACCAGTCGCGGGCAATCTCAGGCAGTAGATCGGCAAACTGGGTTGAATAATTCCATTTCGTTTCCCCTTGATAAAAGACCAAAGGCAGAATGGGCGGCAATGCCTCTTGCGTTGGGTACTTCCTAAATGTTTCATCCCACATGCGGCACATATATTTTAACAAGCGGAAGCGCATCCATTTATCAGGCGAGGACTGGTATTCCTATAAAATGTAGAGCAGAAGCGGCTCTTTCGTCTCTTTGTGGTGGACCTGATAGAGTAGATCAGACTCGCTCTCTTGCATCGTCTCGTCCACAAAGCTGGTTTCGTTCAACTGGAGCGTTGACCAGTCTAGTTGTGCGCTTAAGGTTTCTGGCAGATACGCTCGTAAGAAACTTTCCGCTTCATCCATGTCAGAGAAGACCGTTTTGAACAGTTTATCGTGCGGTCTCTGTACGGAAATGGGCAGCTCTTTGTCCTACACCTAGCATGGTTTTTATTGTGATTTTCTGCTGTGAATATCAACTCGATTATAACATTATTCGCAAGATTCAGGTAGCGCGCGGTGCTGGTTGCTGATAAAAAATCTTGCATTCGGAAGCTAAATCGAGACCTGCTTAGACGAGATAACCGTGCCATAATTCCTGCATCTCCGCACTGCGTGCAAGCAACTCATCCAACGTGCCTTCATCTTCCACTTGTCCCTCTTTCAGCACGATAATGTGATCCGCTCGCCGTAGGGCCGCCCGCCGGTGCGATACGACTAGACACGTGGGCCGTGCTTCATTTGCGAAGAGGCGCGCCCAGAGTTGTTGCTCAGTCTCCACATCAAGGGCGCTGGAAAGGTCATCGAAGACGAGCAGTTCTGGTGCGCGCACAAACATGCGGGCTGCGGCGGCGCGTTGCACCTGACCACCGGAGAGACGCACCCCGCGCGGGCCGACCAGGGTGGCTAAGCCTTCGGGCATCTGCGCCACATCTTCCTCTAATACGGCTTGGTGGAGGGCGTTTGTCAGACGCACCTGAGTTTCGGGCAACCCAAGCAGAATGTTGTCACGCAGCGAATCGCTGAAGAGGCGCGGCGTTTGCCCTGCATAAGCACTGTGGGGTGGGGTGAAGAAGCTGGCTGGGTCAGCCACCAATTCGCCATTCCAGCGAATTTTACCCGCGTCTCTGGGTAATAAACCGAGCAAGACGCGCAACAACGTTGTCTTACCAGAACCGATGCGCCCAGTCACGACAGTGAACGAGCCGCGTGGCAAGTGCAAGTTGATCGCACGAATACCGCGCTGGGTTTCTGGGTAATGATAGGTCAATCCAGTTGCCACACAGGTGACCAATGGCGACGTGGCGAGGACAGGTGGTGACAACGGTGGCGGCTCGCTCGTCAGATAGACCGGGTGGTGTTGCACTAATGTCTCGGTGGGCGCATCTTGCAACAGAATATGGAGCCGCTCAATCGATACCCCCGTTTGGCGCTGGCTGGCTAACATCCAGCCGACGGCGTTGGTCAGATTCGCTGCCCAGGGTAAGAAGTAGACGAACAGCGTGTTGTATACTTCACTCTTTTTGGGGCGGGCAAAACTAACTTGCCAGTGTGGCGAACGTGTTTTAATCCATTTTCTATACCAGGCTGCGAATTCATTCTCTGCTTATTTATAGTTCGTCCTGTTCCATAAACTCATCATAGCTGCCCGCAAAGATGTGGAGATGGCTGTCACGTAGCGACCATATCTCCGTGGCTAGTTGGCCCACGAGATAACGATCATGCGAAATCAGCAGAATTGTCCCTTCATATTGGTCGAGGATCGCCTGTAACACCTCTTGCGCCGGCAGATCCAGGTGGTTGGTTGGCTCGTCGAGCATGAGAAAGTTGGCGCCCTGGAGCGCCAAAATCGCCAGTGCCAATCGCCCCCGCTCCCCCCCGCTCAAACTGCCCACGCTCTTGTACACATCATTGGCGCGAAAGAGATAGCGGGCTAGATAGTTACGCGCCGCCGTTTCGTCCACCGTGCGCTGAGGGTCGATGCCTGGTTGGCTGAGCAGTTCCTTCAGGACCGTGCGCTCTGGGTTGAGGTTGTCATGCGCTTGGGCAAAATAGCCAATCCGCACGTTATGCCCCAGATGAATGGTCCCATTCAAGGGGCCTAGTTCACCAAGCAACGTACGCAGCAAGGTCGTCTTACCGGTCCCATTCGGGCCAATCAAGGCCGCGCATACTCCCCGTTGCAACTGGATATCATCGGCGCTAAAGAGCGGTTCATCATAGCCGACAATCAGGTCGCGGGTGTGCAGCACCAACTTGCCACTCTGCTGGGCGGCGGCCAACTCTATCTTCATCTGAGCCCATTCGGCCGCGGGCCGGCGCAACTCCTTGATCTTGGCTTTCGCTTTGGCCGGCTTAAACGTGTTGCGAAATGAACCCAATTCGGTGCTGATGCGGCGCAATTTCCCCATCGCCATCGCATGTCCACGCCCAGAACCAATATGTTTGTAGATAAAGTCCATCTCTTTACTCAACCGTTCGTGGGTGGCGTCAAACTCCACCTGGCGGCGCGCCCAGCGTTCGGCGCGTTGGCGTGTATAGGCGGTGTAATTGCCCCGATAGACTTCAATCGCAGTAGCGCTCATCTCCCAGATAATGTCGGCGACTTTGTCCAGAAAATAGCGATCATGACTAACGACCAGCAACGCGCCGGGCCAACCTTGTAGCATTTTTTCCAACCACGCCACCGCTTGTACATCCAGATGGTTGGTCGGTTCATCCAGCATCAGCAGGTCAGGTTCTTCTAATAACAAACGTGCCAACAAAGCGCGTGTCTTTTGCCCACCGCTCAGATGGCTCAAGGGTAGCTGCCACTGTGTGGCGTTGAAGTCAAGCCCTTGAAGCACTTGTTCAATGCGGGTTTGATAGGTATAGCCGCCCTGCTGTTCATAGGTGGCCTGGAGCGCCCCATAGGCGGCCAATAATTCATCGTCGATTGCGCCCGTTGCCATGCGCGCTTCGATGGCGGTCATCTGGGTTTCCATGGCGCGTAACGCGGCGAAGACAGTGAGCATTTCTGCATAGACGGTGTTATCGCGGCTGGCAAAAGTATCCACCGCTTCTTGATGAAGATAGCCCAGCTTGATGTTGCCAGCGCGATAAGCACTGCCGTCGGTGGGACGCTCCAACCCCGCCAAGATGCGCAATAGACTGGTTTTGCCCACACCATTCGGGCCAACCAGGCCAATTTTGTTGCCATGCTCGATCTTCGCAGAGAGGCCTTGAAAGATCACTTGGCGGTCAAAGGCTTGGGCCAGGTTATAGGCGGTTAAGATCGACATGGTCTCCTCCTATCCTACTTTTCGATTTAACTAGTTTTCGAGATGATTGTGCGTTCGGGCTGGACTTGAATGGTCAGCCTGCGACGAAAATAAAAAAGACCGCAGGCGATTTACTCACCCACGGTCTCTTCTTGCTTGACCGGATCGTTGCAGCACTGTGCAATAACGACTGGCAATAAAAAAGCCACAGGTGAGCACACCCGCAGCCATTGATGGAATCTAGCCATTTGTAATCGTTCAATCGACTCTGGCCGCGTTTAACAAATGCGCTTGTTAAACGGGCGCGAGCCATAAACATGCCCAGTCTCTAACCTGAGCCATTACAAATTCTTCATCGGTTTATAGCAGGTGCACGCTTAGTTCGTGAACCCGTAGTTTGCAGGAGGGGTCATAATAGTTTCCAATACCCAGATTTGCGTTCAATGCCATCTGCCCCTGTTGAACGGCAGATGGGAAAACAGATTACCATTTCATCGGCAGTCTGTCAATAGGCTTGTGTCGATTGACATGCAGAACGGCCAGGAAATAATCTCTCCCAGCCGTTTTGTATGTCAACGTATTTTATTTTCAAGCCGTATGCGGTCGCCTACGGCTTATTTTTGCGAATTGCCCGGCAACGTTTTAATAGCGATAACGTTGCGCTTGCCCATACGCCTGATAGGCGGAGATCACATGGCAGATCCAGCCGAGCGTGCCGCCCGTCCCGATCCAGAGCCCTGGCGTGATAATAAACCAGAAGATCGCCCAAAGGATGCGCCCATTATAAATTTGACCAAGACCGGGGATTAGAGCGCTTAACACCGCGGCAAGGCCTGGATTTTTTGTTGTTGAATTCATTTCTCTCTCAAAATGTTGCATTTTATTTTCTACCTTTCGACCCGATTGATGACGCTTGCTTGCGTGTTTGTCGTTCATCAATCTATACGCAAAATGCGCCGCAAGGTTGCAATATTGTTTAGAGACGGTTTGAAAAGCTAGCCGCAGCGCTTGAAATGAGTCTCTAAACAATGTTCAGCCAATGCTATTTCTGCTAAAGGCGATCCAACCGGCCACCATCGACACGGAGCGCTGCGCCTTGCACAAAACTGGCTTCGTCTGAGGCGAGAAAAGCAATCACCGCGGCGATCTCTTCAGGCTTGCCCACGTCGGCGCGGTCAATCTTTTCTTGGCCAGATTTCACATTTGGATTCTCCCAGAGCATGGGCGTATCGATGGCGCCGGGCAGAATGGCGTTAACACGGATGCCTTTGGGTTTGCCTTCCAGTGCCGCCGAACGGGTCAACGAAAGGAGGGCCGCCTTCGCTGCGGCATAGGGGGTGACCAATGGTTCTGTTTCTATGGCATGAATGCTCGAAACATTCACAATGGCGCCGCCCTTGGGCATGTGCATAAAAGCCTGTTTGGTAAAAAAGAAGGCGCCAAGCAGATCAACGTTCAGGATGCGTTGCCAGTCTGCTTGCGTCAATTCAATCAGCGGCTTAAAGACCATCAAACCGGCGTTATTGACCAAGATGTCAAACCGCCTAAATTGTTCGATGGCCCCCTTCACGGTTGCTGCCACTTGCGCTTCTTCACCCACATTACAGGTGCTAGCCCAAGCGTCAGGTGCACCAGCCTGCTTTACGGCATCGACCGCCGTTGCTGCCTGCGCTGCATCAATGTCCGCGATGACGACGCGCGCCCCTTCCGCCCCCAACCGTTTTGCCGTAGCAAGCCCAATGCCGCTTGCTCCACCTGTGACAATTGCAACTCGTTCGCTGAATCTCATTTTGTCTCCTCATCCATTCTCCATATTCGCTGGCGTTGTGGGCAGGGCGTGGCGTTGGGTTTTCGCTTCGTCGCGCTTTTTTCTCGCCCATGGATCATTGTGTTCACTGGGTAAGATAACCGGCACTTGCAAGCAGACGCTCTGGGTGGGTAGCACGGTGCACCAGCTTTGAATTAATTCTTTATACGCCTCGCCAACTGGACGGATGTGACGCTGTAAATCATAAAGCCCGACGGCGTCTACATGATTATTTTGTTCGCGCAAGGCTGTATTCCAATCCATCTGATCGGTGAGCGAAAACCAGGTAAAACCGACGATTGGCGCACCATCATTGCGCACGCGCAATACATTTGCCCACTCTTTCCACAACCAGTCCACTGCTTCCTGACCTGTGGAACCCTGGCGGCAATTGGTTTCGGTATGCATTACTGGTAACCGGTAGCGCTCATAATATTGGCGTGTGATCTCGTCGTAGCCAAAGATTTCGCCAGAAGCACGCGTGCTGCCGTCGGCCTTGACGCGATGCTCATTGGTCACATAATAATCGTTGCCCATAATACAATGATGTTTTAACCGGTGATCGAGAAAGAAATGATACTCTTCACGCGTCATGCCGTTATCTAGCAAATATTCATACATTTCAGAATCTACACGCCGCCCGTAGTTGAGATCAAGTGAAAGAAAACGTTTGCTGTTCATGATTTCGGCAGGTTTGATCGCGGCTGGATTTTCGGCGTGAAAATATTCAGATGACTCGCTCTGGATAAAGATCGCGTCTGAGCGAACATCGAGAATCGCTTCCATCGCCAAGACGTTGGCCTTGACGATGTGTTTGAGCGCGGTTACAAAAGCTTGGTCACTGTGTAATTGTTCATTCCACCAGCCATAGCTGGCCGAGAAGGTGGCACAGACGAACATTTCGTTGATCGGGGTGTAAAGTTGCACCCAAGGAAAGCGTTGCGCAAAAGCCCTGGCATAGGTCGCGAAAAGCTGGGGAAAATCTGGGTTTTGAAAATTACCAATCCAATCTGGCACGCCAAAATGACACAAATCCACAATGGGTACAATATCGCGCTGGCGCAAATCGCCAAAAGTTTCGTCGGCAAACGCCCAATCATACTGGTCAACACCGAGAAAGGTGCGATGCAAGGGCGGGCCATAGCGCAGAAAGCGCAGGCCCATCTCTTTCACTAAAGCAAAATCTGTGCGCCACTGTTGATAATGGCCACACTTCTCCATCTCATCAACGCGCACGCGCCCGCCCTTTAGGGTCGGCGCGCTATTTTCAATCCCTGTCGCAAACATAAATGCTGGCATGTTGTTCACTCTTTCTAAACCCTCTCCTGAAACATGAACCTCTTCACCCTTGCCATTGTTTATCCAGGCCAGGTTATCGCTTAGTGAATGCTGTACCGGCCCTTCGATCATGCAAAAAAAGCATCCACTATTTATTTGAGTATAAGCTGCCAATTGAACTGCAACTGTGAGTGTGATTCTCATCGCGATGATGAACGTCCTGGCGTGCTCCTCCATGAGCAGCTTACTTGAAGATAAGTTTTTGTTTTGTATCTGGCACATGTTCTGTAAAACAGGCAAAAAGCCCTAACCACTGCTCGAAAGAGAGTTGTGTCGGTGTGGCTTCGGCGGGGAATTGCAAGTCTTGCCATAACCGTTTCCATTGGTGATAGGTAAAGAACGGTTTATAAGTCAATCGCAAACTCTTGCGCCAGCCCCCAAAACCGTACTGCACAAACTTTTGATAGATGGGTGCGTCTTGGGCCGCAACGAGCGGGGGACCGCGTTTCTTGATCTGCAAGAAGACCGCCTCTACATTCGGAATGGGATCAAAGTCCTCGCGCTGAAAGTTGTGGATCATCTGGAGATCAAACCAGGGCTTGGCGAGAATTGAAAATTGGGTTTCGTGCGGCGATCCGGCGAATTTTTGGGCGGCTTCTTTCTGCATCACCAGATAGGCTTCGGCTGGCGGATGGGGCGTATCGATGATTTTTTGCATAATCTTGGCGGTCAGATTAAAGGGGATATTGGCAAAAATCTTGTAATTCCGTAGCGGTGGAGACTTTTCTAAGAAATCACCTTCGATAATTTCCACATGGCCGGCGTGACGAAACCGCCCGCGCAATTGCCGGACAAGCACTGGGTCTTTTTCGATCGCCACCACCCGTTGGGCAACGCCGGCCAATGCCTGCGTAATAATGCCTGCGCCGGGTCCGATTTCGACTACTGTATCTGTCTGCCCAATGGTGCTAGCCGCGACCAAATTGCGGACTAGCGCTGGGGATTTGAAAAAATTTTGCGCCAATGTTAGGCGTTTATTGCTCATCTTTGTGTCATCCTCCGACGGTAGGTCGGTCTCATTGGCTGGGCAAAAACAATTTCCAGTCAAACGAAAAAGCGAAGCCACGAGTGATCTCTCACGCATGGCTTCGCTTTTGATGACACTGATGACCGTGTGCTCTGCTAAACAGGGCGCAGGTTTATCCAAAGTCAGGTAACAAAAAAGCCATGAATCCAACGCGCTTGCCGCGGACTCATGGCTGATAGGTGGGCTATAAAAATCGACAAAAACCAGTGACCTCCCAATCGAGGATCGGGCATGTTTCGGTCGCTTTTACCTATGGAGCAGTGAGCGAACAAGCTCGCTAGAAATCGGAGAGATCTCCACGAATTGTTCGCGTATTCGTATCATTAGAAAATTTTTCCCAGATGAATTACAAAAATTGATCGCTGACATATGGAGAGTATAGCGAAAATTGCCACGTCCGTCAAGCATTAATTTGTTGGCAGGCATAAATTCGGCGCTTGATCAAAATATCCGCTTGACTCTCAAGCGACTTGAGGGTTTATACTGGCAGCACAACGAAAACATTGTGCCTAGTGACTAGCAAAGCAGGGAAAGATGATCAAGATTGGTGAGTTTTCAAAAGTGGTGCAGGTGCCAGTGGCTACCCTGCGGTATTACGATCAAGTGGGCCTATTAAAACCGATCGAAGTGGATCGCTTCACCGGCTATCGGTACTATTCGGCCAGCCAATTGCCGCGCTTACATCGCATTCTGGCCCTCAAGGGGCTCGGCTTCTCACTCGAACAAATTGGCCTGGTGCTGGCCGAAGGCTTAACGCCAGAGCAGATGCGGGGCATGCTCCGCTTGCGTCATGCCCAGATCAGCCAGCAATTGGCCGAGGTGCAAAGTCAACTGCTTGGGGTTGAAGCACGCTTACAGCAGATCGAAAAGGAGGACAAAATTTCAACCTATGATGTGATCTTAAAACAAGTGGAGCCACTGTTGGTCGCCTCTGTCCGGGCAATTCTGCCCAATCACAGCGCCGTTGGCGCGCTATTTGGCGAAGTTTACGCGGCGATGGGCGCCCATGTGAGCGAAGCGCTGGGGCCACACCCCGAGAACGGTGGGCAGACCTTGGCGCTCTGCTACGATACCGAATTTAAAGAAAACGAGGTTGATGGCGCGGCGGCATTTATGCTGCGCTGCCGCGTGCCAGAGCGCGGCCGGATGAAGGTTCACGAGTTGCCCGCGGCTGCGATGGCTGCCACTGTCCATCATGGCTCCTACAACACCATTGGCGAAGCGCATGAAGCGATCCTCACCTGGATCGATGCCAATGGCTATCGAATTGTCGGGCCGGATCGGGAAATCAATTTGTATCATACGATGCCCATCCGGCTCGACGATCCTTCGTATGTCACCGAGATTCAATACCCCGTGGAGAAGATTGGTACTGGCAATGAATGATCCGTTGCCCCATTTCACCCAGGCCGGTTTTTGAGATTAATTTACCTAATCATGTAATCACAAAAGGAGCAATCGCAATGTTCACTGAACCAAAGCTGGCAGATCGAAATGAACAACCCTACATGGGGATTCGAACCCAAGTCCCGATGCAAGAATTTCCGCGCGTGATCCCACAGTTGCTCGACGAGGTATTTGCCTGGTTGGGCCAGCAAGGTGTGGCGGTGGCGGGCGCACCCCTCATGCGCTTCCACGTGATCAATATGGCGGCCGATATGGACATTGAGTTGGGGGTTCCTGTTGGCCAGGCTCTACCTGGTGATGGTCGCGTCGCCCCTAATGTTCTTCCGGCGGGCTGTTACGCTTCCCTCATCTATACGGGCGTTAAGAACGGATTTGAGGGAAATAAGGCCCTGTTGGCATGGGCGACCGAAAAAGGCCTTGTGTGGGACACCTATCCATCCGAGCAAGGGGATGGCTTCGGGGCCCGTTACGAGTCTTTTCTCACCAGTCCAGACGAAGAGCCAGATCCCGCAAAATGGCAGACCGAGGTCGCGATCCGGCTGGCGGATGAGCAACCGCAATAACGGTGGATCCGCTCTCATTATAAGCGACTGTTTAATTGAACCGCAGAGGATGCAGAGATACCCCCTTTGTGTACTCGGCGGTTCAAAGCTTGCTCTAGATCCGACCATTTGAGTGGTATCGGCTAGCGATTGCTAGCTTCATTAGACGCGTCCGCTTGCGCATTGCCTATCTTCATGACTCTGCTCGCCAAGGCTTGTAATGCCGCGCGTAATTCCGGCGGGTGGCGTACGACCATGTCACAATCGAGCCCAGCCAGGAAATGGGCAAACCACGGGAGCGTTTGCACATAACAGCGCAAATTAACCCCTTCTGGCGTCGCTTCCAGCGTCGCCAAGGCGGGCGAAATCAGTTGCTGCGCGTTTTCCAACGTCGTTTGCAACAGTACATCGATCCGCCAGGCACCGGGCGTTTTCGCAATGGAGGCTTCGATATGTTGCATAATATCAATGTGGGCCGGGCGCGTAAAGGTTTGGTGGCCAAGCAGCACCTGTAACACGCGATCCAGCCGGAAAGTGCGCGTGTCTTGGCGCAGATGACAGTAGCCGACCATATACCAAAAACCCGCGCGATAGGCCAGACCATAGGGGTCCAGGGTCCGGAGACTTACCTCACCGTTCCACGCCTGATATTGTAATTCAAGTTGTTGTTGGCGTTGGACCGCCAGGCTGATCGTTTTGATCACCGCAGCTTCTGGCGGATGCGGCTTATCGCTAATCGGCAATTCCACCTCTAAGCTTGCTTGCAGGGCCTTGACTAATTCATTCACCGGCATTGGCATGACCCGTTCTACTTTTGCCATCGCACCTTCCACCGCCGCAACATCAATCCCCAGGCCCAGGTGCCGGGTGAGCAGCAAACCTAGTGTCAACGCCACCGCTTCGTCTTCGCTGAACATGAGCGGCGGCAATTTGAAGCCTGGGCGCAATTGATAACCACCATAACGCCCGCGCCCGGCCTCAATCGGGATGCCCATGTCCTGTAACATGGTTATATAACGGCGCACGGTGCGTACGTCGACTTCCAAACGGCGCGCTAATTCCACACCGCTTAATTCACGGCGCGATTGAAGCAGTTCCAAAATGGTTAGCAGGCGCGTAGTCGGGTTATACATGGCCAGATTCCTTTACTTTCAAAAATAAACAGGATCGATTATGTCCGCATTGCCTGATAAAATCAAGTTGTAGGATGCCTAAACTTACTTGATGGATGATTTGAGAACCAGATTCGCATAGCAGGAGAAAACCATGTCTGACACCGCCTTGGTGATCATTGATGTTCAAGCCGGTATGTTTGCCGAAGCCGAGCTGCCCTATCACAGTGAGCAATTGCTGGCCAATATCAGCTATTTACTTGTTCAAGCACGCGCCAACGAACTGCCGATTATTTATGTTCAACATGGCAGCCGAGCTGGCTCGTCGCTCGAACCCGGCACCGCGGGTTGGCAGATCCATCCTGCGATTGCGCCCACCGCGGCCGATCTTGTGGTTCAGAAGCGTTTTCCCGATGCATTTCAGGAGACAACTTTGCAAGAGGAATTGATCGCGCGCGGGATCAAAAAATTGATCGTCGCGGGCATGCAAACGGAGTTTTGCGTGGATACGAGTTGCCGGCGAGCATTTAGCCTGGGCTATGATGTTACGCTGGTGCAAGATGCGCACAGCACTTGGAATACCCCGATTGTGCCAGCCGAGCAAATCATCGCCCATCATAACGCAGTGCTTGGGGATTGGTTTGTGCAGTTGCGGCCCACAAGCGAGATTCTTCTAGCAGAGAGGATAGTATAAGCCTTATAAACTTGTGCCAGGTGATCATCCATTTCACAGCGTCAAGCCCTAGGTTTATCACTGTGAAACCAACCTGGTCAGTTGGAATGCCAATCAATGGAGGCGTGTCAACCTTACCCAAGGGGTGGATCAGTTGATGAGCGTCTACCATAGTTGAACGAATCGAAAGGAGCATGATCATGCGCATGAAAGCACATATCCTGGCCGCATTGCGCGAGCAATTCGATAGCTGGGAAAACTTAGTGGCGAGCCTGAGCGAGGCACAAATCACGGCCCCGCAGCTTGCCGACAGCTGGTCGATCAAAGACGTGTTTGCCCACCTGTTGGCGTGGCAGCAGCGCAGCAACGCCCGGATGGAAGCTGCGCTCAACCACCGGGAGCCCGAGTTTCCACACTGGCCCGCGGAATTCGATCCCGAGGAAGCAGGCGAGCCGGATCAACTCAATACCTGGCTTTATGCGAGCTATCGTGACCAACCCTGGCCGCAGGTGTATGGCGAGTGGCGAGCAGGTTTCCTGCGGCTTCTAGAAGTAGGGGAGACAATAGCAGAAAAAGAGTTGCTGGATGCGGGGGAATATCCCTGGCTGGAAGGTCACCCACTGGCTGGCGTACTCCTGGCAACATACGACCATCATCAAGAACATCTTGACATCTTACTCCCCTGTCTACAGCAACACCAACTTGCTAAGGCCGAATCTTCAAATTAGGCGGCGGATGAAGGTGGATTAAGTTAGCACTGAAATTCACCTTTATCCGCCGCCCATATTTCCTCCCATTCTGCCCCGCTACTCGTCTACACGCCTGCTTGGCGTTGGCGAACCACCTCATACAATAACAAGGCCGCGGCAATCGCAACATTCAGCGAATTGACCTGGCCATGCATCGGCAACTGCACCTGGAGATCCGCTTGTTTGCGCCACAATGGACTCAAACCGTATTGTTCGGAGCCAACCACCAGCGCTAGCGAACGGCGCAGATCGACCTGGGTATACATGGGTTCCGCTTCAGGCGTGGCGGCTACCGTTAGAATGCCATGTTGGCGACACCACTGGAGGGTGGCAGCCGATGAGCTTTCTAGCGTGGGAAGGCTGAAAAAAGTGCCAACGCTGGCGCGCACAACGTCGGGGTT
>JAPLGZ010000072.1 GCA_026389895.1 Chloroflexota bacterium
CGTGCGTTGACTATCGGGATTGTGCACGGTTAAATCTAACATGACGCCATTCGGGCTCACTTCAAATTCATAATAGTCAACCGGTGTGGCCTCACCAGGGCCGATAAAAACTTCGACCACTTCTTCATCGTAGATCGGATCATCCCGCTTGGTGCCAGTGCCCCAGATGTCACGATCATCACAGTCAAAACGAACAAAGAGTGCCTGCTGATTGTAACAGACTTGGGTCACCGTCTGTTGAATGGCCGGTCCACGCCCATTGGCCAGAATAAATGGTGGTAAAGTGGTGGCGCCGGTCCAATCCCAGACCGAAAAATTTAAGCCTTGATTCCACGTGTCGGCGACACGGGGGATCACAAGCCGGGGTAAATTGGTGCTCATACGGTTAACTCCTCTAGATAAACTAACGTTTTAAAATACCACCATTCACATCAAGCGTCGCGCCAGTGATATAAGCCGCCATCGGCGAAGCCAGGAAAAGCGCCGCATAGGCAATATCGTTGGGTTCGCCAAGCCGCCCTAGGGGAATCATCGCCAGCACACGTTCACGGGCTTCGTCGGTCAATAAATTGGGATCAGCATCAATCTGGCCGGGGGCAATCGCGTTGACTGTGACGCCATGTGGCGCCAGATCACGGGCTAATGTTTTGGTCATGCTGATCATGCCGCCCTTGGAGGTGGCATAATGGACGCTGCCCGATACACCACCAGTATAAGCGCTGACCGAGGAGATATTGATAATGGCCCCGTGGTGTTGGCGCTCCATCCACGGCGCCACCGCTCGGCAATACAGATAGGCGCCGGTCAGATTTGCACCGATGATCCGTTCCCACTCGCCCAGATCGACTTCCGTATAAGGGCCAAAACTGATCAGGCCAGCATTGTTGACCAATACGTCAATCCGCCCCCAGACATCAATCACCCGTTGCACCGTGGCATTGACTTGTGCTTCAACAGCCACGTCTGCGGGCAGCGCCAAGACAGTTTCGTTGGTCGGCTGGCTTGGATCGTGCAAAGGGTGGGATTGGCGCAACTGATCCGCCACGGCTTCCAGCGTGGCCGCCGTGCGCGCTACCAGCGCCAATCGCGCCCCCGCCGCGCCGAAAACCTCAGCAATCGCTTTGCCAATCCCACGATTCGCGCCGGTAATCAGCACAACCTGACCCCGCAGGTCTAGTAACCTTGTAATCGTCTCGTTGGGCATTTGTTAATCTTCCATGACGTGGTTGTTGAGCAATAATTGGATAACCATTGCTCGTGGTTCAAAGGCCGTAATTTCAGTCGCAAGCATAGGGTTCGGACAGGGCAAATTGTGACGATTTAACCAGATGGCGCGGATGCCCAAGTTGGTTGCCACTCTACCATAGGGCATCTGACGTGTCAATTCATCGCAAAATTACCCAGTGAATCCCAAATTTTAGGCGCAAATGGAATTTGGCCCCTGAGCGTAGCAAGTCGCCTCAGCGACTGAGAATCTAGGCCCTTAGTCGCTGAGGCGACTTGCTGTTGTCAGCCGCGGAATTTATTCCCGCGAAATGATCTAATTCTGGGATCTAATTCTGGGATCCCCTAAATCTGGGATGCACCCCAAAATTACCCAATGAACCGTCGCGCGCGTCACAAACTGTCAGCCATTGTACAGCCGGTACTATTGACAATGGATCTGACCCTTACTATACTAACTTACAATTCCTTTATTGCTGAGTCTGCTCATTGGCGACTCCTTGTAAGTTTTTTAGGCGCTGGCTCGTTCGTCCTCGTTTATGCTATGAGCAAAGAAAAATCTGACATCAATTGCAGCGTGGCAACGCCATCTATGCGTGAAACATTTATTCCCTGTAGCCGCGAAAATTTGATCGACCTTTGTCTGCAAGAAGGGCAATTAACGGGAGAAATGGCGGTTAGTTTTCGAAAATTTGCCGAATTGCTGGCCGCCTATTACCACTTTCGCTTCTATCAGTTAGAAAAGCGCCTCAAGCAAAATTACGCCCCTTTCAATCCCGATGCTGAACTCCTTGCCCTGCTGCCCTTGACCACTGAGAAACGGTTGACCATGGAAAAGCACGTGGTAAAAACTTTAGAGCGGATCTTGCGGCGAGCGAACTATCGGGTGCTGGATGAGGCCACGCTCCGCCAGGCGCTGAATCAATCTTCGCTGATCAAACTAAAGACGCGCGTTGATTTTACTGATTTTGAACAGATGATCTTCTACCATCGGGGTAAATTTACCGAAACCGTCCAGATCAAACAGTGGCTCTGGAAAACAAAGATCACGATGGATGTCTTTACGCGCGCGGTTTTGTTGCTCAAGTTCAAAGACGCCGCCTATTTTAGCGCCAAAGGTGTCAAGCTCGACAAACTCAACTTCACGCCAGGGCGCATGAGCGTCTATCTCTACAAAAATATCCCTCAGAATGATCTGGAACTGCTCTTTCCCAATGTTCAGGTCGGCATGAATTGGCTGGATCGGCTGCTCTTCTTTGGCCCGGCCCTTGGCGCGGGTGTATCGGTGCTGCTCAAAATTTCGTCAAGCTTACTGCTGATCTTGGGTCTCCTTCTGTTCTTTCTGCTGGGGCCTGAGTTTGCCCAGCAGATTGGGGTTGGCGAAGCGCAGGCACGCAGTGTGACGCCAGTTTTGTTGGCTTTGCTCTCCGTGAGCATGGCTTTGGGCGGCTTTGCCATGCACCAATACAACGGCTATAAGAACAAGCGGCTCAAATTCTTAAAAGATGTCACCGATACGCTCTTTTTCAAGAATCTGGGGACCAATGATACAGTCTTTCATACACTTATTGATGCCGCCGAGGAAGAAGAGACCAAAGAAGCAATCTTGATCTACTATCATCTGCTCACCCATCCCGAAAAATTAACACCAACCGAGTTAGATCGCCATATCGAAGCCTGGATTTACCAGAAATTTGCGCTGAACATCGATTTTGATATGGTCCAGAGCACACAACGGTTGCAGGAGATGCACGCCGAATTGATCGAACCAGGCGCCACTGCCCGGCAGCCGCTGCAACTCTTGACGTTGGATGCGCACGGTTATTGTCAGATTTTGCCGCTGGACAAAGCCCGCCAGGTGGTCGATCATCTGTGGGATAATGCCGACCAATTTATCGGGAGCTAGCCAGCCGCTGATGCCCGTCATTTCTGTCGATTTAGCCACCCGGCGCTACCAGGACATCGGGATTGCAGTGCTTGTCCCGCAGGACCAACGAATCAGGGTTGATTTTGTCCGGCCTGCCAGGCATGGTTTAAGTGGCACTCCAGACCCCTGTCGATTGGCTGAAGTAATTGCCAACCAAGCGCGCGAAATGGCCGCGCCGGTCATCGCCGTTGACGGCCCCCAGGCGTGGAAAGACCCAGCCAATCAGCTGCTCCATTCACGCGTCTGTGAGCGACTGCTCGCTACACAGACCAAAACGGGCGTACCAGGCGTGGCGAAACCAGGCACCGGTCTGTATTTTGTCACCTTTGCGCTGGCCTTCTTTGACCAGCTGGCGGAACAAGGCTGGCCGCGCCTGACCATGCCAATCGCGCCGCCAACGTCTGGGATCGCGGCGGAGGTCTTCCCGACTGCGGCCTGGCGAGCGCTCGGGCTAAAGCCATTGCCATCCAAAAGCAAGACAAAACCGGGCGATGTAAACCGCTGGTTACACCGTTTGCAGGAACACTTTCCACTGACCGTCCAAGACGAGCCAACGCATGATGAGTTACAAGCCTTGATCGGTGGCCTGGCTGGGCTGGCGCTGGTCAGGGGCGATGAAACAGGTTTTCAGGTGGTTGGGCGGCCACCGTTTTTGTTGGATGGAACATGGCGTGAGGGGTATATTTTGAATCTGTCTGGAGCATGGCGCCATCAGGGAATTTTAGGGAGAAAAGAGAGCACAAATGCAGACTAAATACGCAGCCGAAATCCAAGAACTTCACCAGTTCTTTCAAGATTGGTTTACTGGTTCGATCGCGCAGACTGAGGAAAATTTCTCACGTGTCACTTCGGGGATGAGCGAACATTTTGCGCTCATTTCACCCGACGGCACGCTGGCTGACTATCCAACTGTGATCGGTTGGCTGCGCGGCGGCTATCGGTCACGCCCAAATTTCCGTTTATGGACAGACAAAATTGTGGTGCGCCACCAAACCGAAGGGTTAGCGCTCGCCACCTATGAGGAATGGCAGGAGATTGATGGCAAAATCAACGCTCGGCTAAGTACAACCCTCTTGCAAGATAAAGCAGCCGCGCCGAATGGTGTAGTATGGTTGCATGTCCACGAGACATGGCTGGCGAAAGAGGCGTAAGTGGTAGTTAGAACGCATACCACGCAATAACAATTACACAGAGATCCCAGAGATCACAGAGATGCCACAAGCGCCCCATATGCTTTCCCTCTGCGCACTCTGTGATTCCTCTGCGATCTCTGTGTAACGCTTTTTCATGTCGCCTACGTAACATCAGCTAGTAAGCGTTGCTGTCTGCTCACGAAGCGCCACTTACCCTTTACCAACCATACCGTTCTGGCCCCCAAGGGCGCGTCACGAGTTCCTGTTTCACCGTAACCACCTGGCGGTCGGGCAGATCGTCATAGAGCACCACGCCCGCGCCGACGATGCTATAGACGCCGGTGCGCCGGCCAGGCATGATGATGGCATTAACCCCGGTGCGCGAGAAATCGCCAAAATAGGCCGCATTTGAGGCCATGGTCGGCGTTTCTGGTCGCCCCTTGATCCGCCACGTTGTGTCACCATCATCAAAGCGCAGATTCCCGCAGACGGTCGCCGCGCCAAAATCCACCCCCTGGCCGACAACGCCCCAAATCTCCATGTAATGATAACAATAGACAGTATCCAAGGCGACGCCGCTGAACTCGGCGCCGTGGCCATAGAAGCCGCGCCGACCGAGGGTGCTGTAACCGCCAATCTGGCAATAGTTTTTCACTTGCGTGCCCGCGCCGATCACCGCTGGACCTTCGATGATCGCACCGTTGGTGACGCTGGCGCCGGTGCCCAGCCAACAATCGCCTTCCAGCACGACCCGATTGCCAATCACACAATCCTCACCCAACACAACACGACCTTTCAACTCCGCCCCATCATGAATCCGACAGGAGGCGGGAATCACGTTGCCTGTTAACTGCGTGCGCATTGCCTCGATCACGCAATGGTTCGCCGCCAGAATATGCCAGGGTTTGTCTATATCCACGAAATAACCGGTCGTTTCAATGACCGTCACCGTTTGGCCCTCGTCGATCATCATCTGCAGCGATTGGGCAATTTCGGCTTCGAGCGGCGGCATACCCCCAACGGGCACTTGGCTCATGATGCCAGGGTTATCCCGCAAATAGGCGAGCGCTTCGCCCCGAAAAGCATAGATGCCACACAGGCGATGCTGGCAACCGCGCCGGGTATGCCCCTCAACCCCCCGTAATTTCCCCGCTTCGGGATAGGCGCCCAGCCAATCATGGGGCGACTCTTCGCCCAACGGTTGAATTAACGCCGCGGCCAACGGGCGTTCTTGTTTAAAATGTGCCAGCAGCGCGCCAATATTTTGTTCATCGGTGACGACATCACCGGCAATGACCAAGAAGTCATCAGTAATATCAGGCGCGGCGGTCAAAACGGCGGCGGCTGTACCGGTTGCGCTGCTCTGCTGGGCAAAGATGATTTCTCCGGCACACCCGCGTAGCGCCGCTCGCACGCTGGCTTCGCCATAGCCGACTACAACAATCACACGACTGATCCCCAAGGCTGGTAAGGCATCGACGATTCGCCGCACAATCGGGATGTTGGCGATGGGAAAGGCTGCTTTCTGCCGAATTATGCTATAGGGCCAAAATTTACTACCGAGGCCCGCGGCTAAAATGATCGCTGTATCGAGCTTTGTTTGTGTCATCTTATCTTTTCCCAGTGGATGAGGATTGCGCAATACGCCAGGCTGCCCAATCGCTGCAAAGAATTTAGTTAGCGGTGCTTATTCTCTTAGAGTTGGCCAAATTTAGCAAAAACTGGCCAGAATGGGCAATAACGCCGCACCAATCATGCCTTTATCTAGAATCAGCGCTAGTCAAAACAGTAATGAACTTTAGTTCAGACAAAATAGGTTCTTAGTACTATTGCGACTAGGCCAAAAAAGGATTAAGTTTCTGTAAGGAGACATGATTTTACATCATGAGAGCAAATGAGAAAGTTATTTCAGATCATGAGCTCAGCACGACAGCAATGAATGATGATCAAAAAATCATACATTCTCCAGGGTTAGGGGAAGGGATTCAGTACTATGGAGCACCAAAGGCCAATTCAACATGATAATGAGCGGGCAACTCGACGGCTTCGAGCTTGGGAACTCAGATCACAAGGTTGGTCACGAAAAAAGATCGCGACAACGCTTGAAGTTGCGCCAGAGACTGTGAGCCGTTGGTTGCGTCAGGCCGATGCCGAAGGTGTGGAGGCATTACACGACAAAAGCGTGGGACGCAAATCGCGCCTTAGCAAACCCCAGCAACAACGCTTGCTAGAATTATTGACGCAAGGGGCCGAGCAGGCTGGTTTTTGGAGTGACGTGTGGACAGATACGCGGATTTGCCAGGTGATTGAACAAGAGTTTGGCATCATCTATTCGCCGCGCTATATCTGGAAATTGCTTGATCAGCTTGGTGGACGTTGGGAAACGCCAGCCCAACAAGCCCATCGCCGCCAAATTATGAAGATCATCCGCCAATACCCGGATGTCTGGGCCAACGCCGAAGCCGATGCTATCGCATCTTCTGAGCCTGAAAGCCAAGTAGGTGAGCCCAGATAAGCTTTAACCTTTAGGACATCGTCTGAAATGGCGATAAGTGAGCGCCTGTCCGAATCTTGCACGACGAAACCAACCAACACCGAATTTTCGGACAGGCAACCATTTAAAAACGAGAGTGATCTATGATATCCCGCCTTATGCCTATAGGGACTCGCACCAAGCCCTGCCTGCTCATCATTGCCCTCACCGTCTTCATCGACATTGCGGTCTACACACGACCCATACAAGCAAGCCCCAATCTACAAACTGCCCAGTCTTCGCTCTTTCTACCCTTGATAAGCAATAATCCTTCTACTGAGACACCCCAAATGGGTTGGCAACTCAACCTTCAAGAACAACAACTGGCGACGCTCTTTGTCAACGATCCTGAGCAACATCGCCAAAACCCCACCCGTCAGGATATCTTATCTCACGTTGCCCGCGCCCGCGCCGAAGACATGGCCGAGCGCAATTATTTTAGCCATACCGATCCCGATGGTCACGAAGCTAATTTCTTGGTCGAACAAGCGGATTATCAGCTGCCCGATTATTACCCGAACAATGGTAACAACATTGAATCGATTGGTTTAAATTTCACCACGGCCGCAGCGGCATGGCAAGCCTGGAAAGATTCGCCAGGTCATCGTGTTCATGTGTTAGGCGAAGATCCTTTTTACGCAGAACAAACTGACTATGGCTTTGGCTATGCTGAGCGTGCCGATAGGCGCTATTGGGTGGTGATTACGGCTACTCATTGAGGAGATGAGGAGACAGGGAGACAGGGAAACAAGGAGATGGGGAGAAGATAGCTCAACGATCTCCTTCTCTCCCTGTCTCCTTCTCTCTCTAACTCTATGGCTACTTATTGCGTGGGTTGGGTGAGGGGTAGGGTCTGGGTCAAAGGGTCTTCGTTCATAAGGTTGGCGGGCGGCGGTCCGACCACCATATTGTCAATCTTGACACCCAACGGCAAGGGCGCGCATTTTGTTGCATCCTGGCGGTTGGTATCGACCATGGCTGGCGCGCGCCAAACATTATTGACCACGTCGCGCACATGTTGTGGATTGGCAATACGCAGTACAGCGGCCCCTTGATCGGTGGTAAAGTTTTGCAAATCTGCGAGTGTCAAGCCACTGGCGCGTACATTTTGGGGTTCTAGCCCCACGCCGTAGCTCACCAAGTTAAGCATGTCCAGCACGCCCAGATCGGTGGTGAAACTCTGTTGGAACGCACTCCATAGCGCTGGAAAACGCGTGATCAGATTGGTGCTTAAGACTTGATTGCGCAATCCCCACAGGAATTGGCGTTGGCGGCGACCGCGTTCAATGTCGGTTTCGATATACCGCAAACGAACAAACCAGTAAGCTGTCTCGCCATCGAGTTTGCTATCGCCCGCTGGCAAGGTGAAATAATCCCAGGCTTGTGTGGTCAGGTTGAAGATCGGTTCGTAGAATGGGCAATCCAAATGGACATTGACACCACCGATCGCGTCCACAATCGAGACAAAGCCATCCATCCGCAGCCGCACCCAATGTTTGGTGCTGATCCCTAGCGTATTGCTCAACACCTGCGAAACAAGCGCCGGCCCACCGCCAACGCCACCGCGTTGTTCTCCCAAATAATCGACTTGATTAATCCGGCCCCAACCGTATCCTGGGATCTGCACAAAGAGATCGCGCGGAATGCTAAAGACTGCCGCCCGATTTAATGACCGATCCAGGCCAACCACGATGACGGTGTCGGTGCGCCAGTTTGTCCAACCGGGGCGCTGGTCGGTGCCCAGCACCAGATAGTTGTCCGTTTTATTCCAATCAAAGGGCGGGCCAGCCGGTGGTGCGGGTGTGGCCGTCGCCGCCTGACCTGGCGTCAGCGTTGCGGATGATTTAGGGAAATGGGGACCGATTGGTGGTAGCGGTGGCGGCTGTTGCGCTAATTTTTCGAATGTAGAAGCTTTTATTTCTGAGCTGGCAATAGCCGCCACCGCTGACTGTTGAGAACTAAGCAAGGCGATTAAGACTAATAAATTTACAAGAGTAGAGCTTACGCGAGAACGCGCCATAAACCTTTCCTTCCACAGAACCTCGGCACAAATTCTATATCAGCTTGTATTGTATTATATCCAAGTATAATCTAATAAACCGAAGTCGTTGTAACCTGCCTTACGCAGAAATTTAGCTCGCGCTATCTGCATGGCCGGCATTTTTATCATAGGTCGCCATCTGTTCGTTGATCAGTTGAACGGTCTGCTTAACCAAGAGCTCGTGTGCTGGCACTAGTGTGTCGCCGAGCAAATTGGCGGTAACCACATAGAGCTTCAACCCCGCTACCACCCGTTCGCGCAGCGAAGGTGGCCGGCCTTCCACTTCGCTGACGCCAAAGGCAATGGCGCGCAGTTGTGTCCATAATGAATCTACGCCCACAGCAGCCGCCACTTCCATATAGAAACCATTGTCACCAGAAATGAGCAGACCACGCTGCACTTGGAGCACCTTCGAAAGGCCAAAAGTATAACCAAACAGACCATTCAGCAGGCGGCCCACATCGTTGTGCCGTAACCCTTCTAACCCTTTATGCACCTCTTCGATCCAGCCGACCATCTGCTGGCTGGCCCAACCATTCGCCTGCGTTTGGAACGCTTCGTCCCATGTAAAAGCATGGGCTTGTTCTTGAATGTTGGCGAAAGTGGCGCTACGGTCGATCAAGGCACGGGCGCGCCGAACCCCTGTGATTGTATTGACCGCCACTTCAGGGCGCGTGAACCACGTTTGCACTTCTGTGGTCGTAACATCGCTCACCACCACCAGGTGATCATCAATCAGGTGGGTGCCCGTATCGGCCAGCACGGGTTCGGCTTCGTTGATAAAGCGCACCAGATCAATGTCGCTGTAGGGGCCGGCATCGCCGCGGGCATGGCTCCCCATCAACACAATGGCGTGGACGGTAGGATGATCAAAGCGAGCCGCAAGTCTCTGATAATCAACAGATGGCAGGATCATAGCATCTCACAGGATAAAACCTAGATTAAAAAGGGGAGGATGAAAAGTGTTTTACGAGAATTTTCCCATGGCGAGGCCAATGGTCTGTTGCAGATCCTCCAGCGTGAGGGGTTTACTCATAATATAATCGACGCCACGTGGAAGCTCGCCATCCGCATTCATAAACTCACCGAAACCCGTTAGAAGAATGATGGGGGTATCTGAAGCCACTGCTTTGATCGCGGCGGCGAGTCCATCACCATTCAATTTGGGCATCGCACGATCGGTGATCACCAGATCAAAATGCCCGGTGTGAAATTTTTCCAAGCCCTCAGCCCCGTTGGCCGCGGTTTCTGTGCTATGCGCCTCATAGGCCAGATATTCCACAACGACATCGCGCACGATGGGGTCGTCGTCGACAACGAGCACATGCAAGGGCCGCGCGGTTTGAGATATTGGCTGTGGCGTAAACTCCAACGTTTCTAGCGGGATCGGCAGATAGATCCGAAAGGTTGTGCCTTGGCCCAGTACGCTGTCGATTTCGATGCGGCCCTGGTGGCGTTGGACAATGCCATAGACCACGGCTAAGCCTAAACCCGTGCCATGCAAGCCTTTGGTGGAAAAGAATGGCTCAAAACAACGCCGCCGCGTCTCCTCATCCATCCCCATCCCTGTATCGCTAATCTCGAGCACGACATCCGTCGCCGCGGCGCTGGCCGGCGCTCGCCCAGGTTTTTCCGGGCCCATAAAAACTCGAATGGTGATCTTGCCGTTCGCCCCGACAGCATCGGCCGCGTTCAAGATCAGGTTGGTTAACATTTCTTGCAATTCTGCTTTGCTGCCTTTGATAATCGGCACCGGTTGTAAAACAGTTTCGATCCGCACGGGGGTGCCGCGGGCTAACGCCTGGTCTTTCCAGTGCGGCTGCGTCAGCAAAATCGCCTGTTCGATCACAAGATGCAAGTCAACCGGCAATTGAGGTTCTGTTCCATCGCGGTACCGGTAAAACTCGCGCAGCCGGCTGATCACAGTGGCCGCATTTTGGGCTGCCATATGAATGGCCTGCAAATAGCGGAGCTCTTTCTCTGAAGAATGGCCACTTTTTGAGCCCAAAAGGAGTAACTCTGTAAACCCTAAAATCGGCGCCAACATATTATTGAAGTCGTGGGCAATTCCGCTCGCCATGGTGCCGACCGCGCGCAGCCGCTCTTGTTGAATCAGTTGCTGTTGGGTTTGGCGGAGCTCCGTCAGTGCCTCGGCTAGCCGGAGGTTGCTCTCCTTTAGTTCCATCTCGACCTGCTTGCGATCCGTAATATCCATCAAAATGCCAATCGAGGCCGATGGTTTTCCATGATCGGAATACATTTCTACCGAGGCATCTGAAATCCAGCGCTCTTCGCCGGTGCGTGTCAGAATCCGCGAATCACAGCGCCACCGGTAAAACTCACCCAACCGGGTGCGGCGAATCGCATCTTCTTCGCTCAGTCCTTCTGTTTCACCCCGCATAATGGTTTCCAACGAGAGTCGGTCCAAGATGGCTGGGGTTATTTCTGTCGCGGAATAACCGGTGATCTGTTGGATGGCCTCGCCCATAAAGGTAAACGAATCTGTGGCGTATTCGCGTTGGTATGGCACGGCATCGGCTGCGGCAATTGCGCGCCGGTAGAGAACGTGGGTTCTGTGCAGCTCATCCTCGGCCTGTTTGCGTTCGGTAATATCCTCGCCGGTGATGTAGACATTCAACGTTTGGCCTGTGGCATCCCACACGGGATGGGCATGCTCACGTAGCCAATGCAGTTCACCATTGCGGGCCGTGACCGGGTATTCGTATACACACGGTTGGCCTTCATACAAGGCGCGCCACTGTTCGCGAAAATCGGCCACAGCTGCAGAAGGGATCAGGGTAATGATGCCTCCGCGCTCGACCATCTCCTGGCTGGTATAGCCAATGATCTGTTCGAAACCCCGCGTTGCCCATTCTAAAGTAAAGTTCTTATCCGCCGTCACACGAATGGTAAGCGCATAAAAAGAGGTGAGTTCAGTGATGCGTTGGTAGCGCTCTTCACTCTCGTGCAGCGCTGCTTCGAGCTGTTGACGCTCGGCAATATGCCGGTATACTTCAAGTTGTGTGACAACCTGGTGGCTCAAAGTGCGCAGCGTCTGTTGCTGCACTCTGTTTAGGTTGCGCGCCACCCGATCCATCACGCATAATACGCCTTGCATACGGCCATCGGGCGTTATGAGCGGGGCGCCAGCATAGAACCGTATCTCCGGTTCGCCAAGTAGACCTGGGTTGTTTGTAAAGGGGGCGTCTGTTTGTGTATCGCACACGACTGTTAGATCGGTTTGTAGCGTGGACTGAATATAAGACGCAAGCCCAGGCGTGATAGTCGTAGTTGACCACCCCACCTGGGCCTTAACCCATTGACGTTCAGCATCAAGAAGGACAATTAGCGCAATGGGTGTTTGGCAAATTTGTGCTACTAGCGAAATGAGATCGTCTAGTTCGGGTGCAGAATTTGTATTAAGACTCTTAGCAGAATCAGTCGTCTTTACCCTCTCCGTTTGAGTGGAGGGCAAAAAAACTTGCATTGTATACTACCTCTATTCTCCATGCTCCACATAACAGCGCTGATCAGCGAGACATCGATCTGATGAGGAGAGCATCTGTGCCTATCATTATATCATTAAAATAGGCAAAACATAAGCGTTGCTTACGACACATTACAGTATACATAGTGAAACTCCCTTCAGCATCAGCCATTTAGCGCATCTTAAAAAGTACTTTAGTGCTCATAAGGTCATGCCGTTACACTTTTAGGAAAGAGGACGGCCTGCGGCTGTACTTGAGCGCCCACGGCGTCTGATCCCCATTGTTGTGCTGCCCGCCAATGGGAAGTGGTGATCAGTTCGACACCCAATTGCCGAGCCAGCGCCTGGGCTGTCTCGGGTAGCAATGGCGCGAGATGGTGAGCAATGACACGTAGGGCTTCGGCCAACAGCGCCAGTGTGGTTGCCAGCCGTTGCGCCGCGTCGAGATTTGCGCGATCAAGCTTGACCTGACGCGCAAGGATCCAATGCTCGACCTCTACCACATATTTATTCGCCGCGGCAATGAGCCGCCAGATCGCGGCGACGGCCTTATGCAACGCAAATTGGGCTAGTTCGTCATGCACCTGGCGATCCACTTCGATCGCCAGGTCGATCAACCAGCGATCTACGTCAAGCAACGGACCTGGCGCTGGAACCACGCCATCGGTGTATTGACCAATCATCTTGGTCACCCGGTTTAACAAATTGCCCAGTTGATCAGCTAGATCGGCATTGTAGGTGCGTACGAACTCATCAAGGGTAAAGTCGCCGTCATCGGTGGCTGGGATTTTGCGCAACAGGTAATAGCGTAGAGCGTCTTTGCCATATTGCTGTGCCAGTGTCACCGGATCGATCACATTGCCCAACGATTTGCTGATCTTTTGCCCGCCGCTCGTGATAAACCCGTGCACAAAGATCGTGGTGGGCAGCGGCACGCCGGCCGAGAGCAGCATGGCTGGCCAATAGATGGCATGAAAACGGGTAATATCCTTGCCGATCACGTGTGTGCGTTGCGCGCTATCGCACCAATAATGTTGATAGGCAGCCGCTGCCTGCCCATACCCTAGCGCCGAAATATAGTTGGTCAAGGCATCGAACCAGACGTAGATCACCTGGCTCGCGTCGCCGGGCACGGAAATTCCCCACCCCTTGGCGCGAATTTGTGAACGCGAAATACTAAAATCGCGCAGTCCCTGCCGAATAAAACTGAGCACCTCACTTTTGCGCGTTTCAGGCACAATATGTA
>JAPLGZ010000244.1 GCA_026389895.1 Chloroflexota bacterium
ACGCGACATTGATCTGCTGCCACGCTCACTGGCCCAGGCAATTGATTGTTTGGAGCAAGATGAGGTCGTCAAGAACGCGCTTGGCGCAACTTACGCCGATTATTATATGCAGACCAAACGCGAAGAATGGCGCCGTTATCATAACAGCGTCAGCCAGTGGGAAACTGATAATTATTTAGGGGTATATTGAGGGATTTACGATTTTTGATTTATGATTTTTGATTTACGATTTTTGATTTACGATTTACGAAGTGGCTTCGGCGGTCACGATATCTCTGCTTTCGGCAATGTATTATCGAAAACAGAAGCATCAATGGCGACGAAACTACTTCGTAAATCAAAAATCGTAAATCGTAAATCTCTACGGTTTCGTCGCGTCGGCAAACTGCGCATAATAGGCTTGACGTTCGGCCACGGTTTCATCCGACATGGCCTGCGCCTTGGTGCGATCCCCTTTACAATAGTAGCGTATCAACCATTCGCGGCCATAGGCGACATGGTTCACCTCGTCGGCCCAGTCAAAATCTTGATAAGTCGTCATCAACGCGTGCTGGGCTTTGTCTTTGCACCATTCCCATTCACCACGTTTGCCACCTGGATAACTCATCTGATTGGCCTCGGTCGCAATGGCCAAGTGGGCATAACGCTTCTGGGGATAGGCAGGCAAGGTGTGTTTGGCATAACCCACCCAACTGGGCAACGTCTCGATCGGTTGGCCCTCCGCCTCGAGCGCGGCCTGCCCAAATAGGCTATGGCGCGTCTCATCCCAACAGTGGCGGGCCAGATCAACATAGCCGGCATAGGGCAGATCCTCCCACTCAAAGAGCACCGTGGCGCACAGTTCGGCGGCGGTCATCTCCTGGGAGCGCACCCACATTTTGCTCAACATGGCTTCTGGCACAGTTGTTTCGTTAAAAGGGTTAATTTTTGGCAATGTGGTAGAAAACCGTGCATCGCGCGCAAACGAGTTGGGAATTCGAAAATCACCTCGATGGCGCGGCGCGGGCAACTCGAACGCTGGCCGCAGTGGGCCTGTGCCGTCGATGCCACCAGCGGCATCCAGATATAATTTGATATGTTGACCCCACGCTGACAACCCCGCCTGCTGATCGCGCTCAATTGCATCTAAGAGTGTCTGTCCAAAGGCTAAATGGTCGTCTAAATCCAACAACACGTGGCGCACGGCGCGTACGGTTGGCTGATCAACCAGCGGATTGGTCTCGGCGTTATACTTTTCAAGCGCCGCCCGGTAGGCTGGCAGGATGACTGCATAAAGACCTTCGGCCAATTCTGCATCATTTTCACTGTGCAAAAGTTCTTGAAAGAGATCCTGTAGCGGCCCTTCGACATGGCGCTCGATCAAATGTTCATGGGCGCGCAACTCCGCGATGCGGTCGCGCCAGATGCCCCAGTGCAGCGTAGATTCCCAGAGCTGACGGCCCAGCGCGGCTTTGAATTCCCAGTTCGCCACCGAAGACATCTTGCCGGCCTCAATGAGCATTAATTGTTTGGCCACAAAGCCAAAACGTCCGACGCGCTCGGCGCAAGTCGCAACGGCAAGCCCGACGCGCTGCACATCTTCGATGCCGGTATAAGGTTTTACTTTTTGATTTTGCAAGCTAACCATTGGTGCTTTCCTTCTAGGAACGGAGCTTTTTAAATTTTGTGATGGGTTCAAGTGGAGAGTAGCCCCACCCTAACCCTTCCCAGGGAGGGAATTGATCGCCGCGCGGGCGCAAAGTGCCATCAGGCACAGACGAAGTCTGGAGAGTGGCCCCACCCTAACCCTCCCCAGGGAGGGGACTGTTCGCAACGCGGGCGCAGAGCGCCATCAGGCACAGACGAAGTGTGGAGAGTAGCCCCACCCTAACCCTCCCCAGGGAGGGAATTGATCGCCGCGCGGGCGCAAAAGGGACAGACGAAGTGATGCGTTCTGTCCACCAACCAATCCCCTCCCTGGGGAGGGTTAGGGTGGGGCCACGCATCACCCCTTCAGCCCAGACATAACAATCCCGCGGACAAAATATTTCTGCAAGGCGATAAACATAACAAAAATCGGGATCGTGCTTAACACGGTGCCCGCCATCAGATAATGGTAGAGCGTGGTGTATTGCAACTGAAAGTAGGAAAGCCCTACCGTCAGCGTCATCTTATCCTGGTCGGTTAGATAGATCACCGGCAGCAGAAATTCGTTCCAGTGATTCATAAAGGTAAAGAGCGCCAGGGTGGCAAGCACGGGCTTGGCGAGCGGCAGATAGATCGAGGCAAAGATGCGCAGATGCCCGGCGCCATCGATGGACGCGGCATCGTTATAATCCTGCGGAATCGTGCGAAAAAACTGGCGCACCAGAAAGGTGCCAAAAGCGCCACCAAACCATGACGGTACAAATAATGGATAATGCGTATTGAGCCAACCGAACTTGTTAAAGAGCACAAAGGTCGGAATCATCGTCACGTTGCCGGGGATCATTAGCGTGGCCAGCAGGATCACAAAGAGCACGTTGCGGCCGGGAAAGTTCATGCGCGCAAAGGCATACGCGCCTAACGAGGTCGAGGCCAGTTGCCCGATTGTGCCCAGGGTGGCGATCTTTAAGCTGTTTAAGGCAAAGAGCCCAAACGGAAAACGATTGACCACGTCGATATAGTTAGACCAAAGTGGTGGGTTTGGAATCCATACCGGTGGATAAGCCATCGCCGCGCCTTGGGTTTTGAGCGAGGTGGAAAACATCCAAAGAAAAGGCAATACCATCGTGATCGCGCCCAGCCAGACGATGGCATGCAGACCGAGCCTTTGGATGATATAGAGCGCGGTTGCGCCCACGGCCCGTTTGGGGGTGGTGGGTACGAAAGCCGGATTGGTTTTTAAAGTTCGTAGTGTGTCCATCGTCCCTGTAGTTTCAACTGAGCGAGTGTGATCGCAAGAATAAGGGCAAACAACACATACGCCACGGCTGCGGCATAGCCCATGTTGTTATAGCGAAACGCATTTAAATAGATGAAGAGACCTAACACCGTCGTTGCATAGGCTGGCCCGCCATTGGTCATGACAAAGACCTGTTCAAAGACCTGAAACGAAGCGATCGAAGAGATGACCAAGACGAAAAAAGTGGTGGGCGATAATAATGGCCAGGTCACGCGCCAGAAACGTTGCCAGCGGTTGGCGCCATCGATCATCGATGCCTCTTGCAATTCCTGCGGGATGCCCTGCAAACCGGCCAGGAAGATCAACATATTTGTGCCAAAGCCTTTCCACACGCTCATAATGATGATCGCCGGCATGGCCCAGGTTGTGCTGCCCAGCCAAGGTGGTCCCTGGATGCCGACAAGGCCCAGAAAGTAATTGATCGGCCCAAAATTGGGGCTGTAGAGCCAGGTCCAGATCAACGAAGCGGCCACAGTCGAGGAGACGACGGGCAAAAAATAGACCGCCCGATAAAAGGCTACCCCGCGCAACCGCATGTTGAGCAGCAACGCCGTGCCCAGCGCGATGATCATGTTCAAAGGGACGTTGAGCGCTGTGTAATAGAGTGTATTCCAGAAGACCTTGTGTGGCAGTTCTTGTGACACGAGCGTCTGGTAATTTTCCAACCCCACCCACTGCGGCGGCAGAAAAATATTCCAATTGGTAAAACTGATCAGAAAACCGGCAATCACAGGCCCCATGGTAAAGAGGAGCAGGCCGATTAAAGTTGGCAGCAAAAAGAGATAAGCCAAGCCTGCCTCTTGCACTTTGCGGCGGCGGGTTACCGTCAGCCATCCACTTTTGCGCTGGGTTTGATAGGTCATAGAGATGGTATCCAGGGTATTAATTGTGCCCGAATGGTCAGTCGCTTTTTCCCCCTCTCCTGAACTCAGTCTTTCGATTCAGGAGAGGGGGACGCTTCTACTGAAGCGTCCGCTTCAGTAGAAGCGGGGGGTGAGGCTACGTAGTGGCAGTGAGTGCAGCGCACTGGTCAGGTAGTGAGTTCTAGTCCGAAGATTGGTTTGACCAGTGCAATGCACTCACACGACGATTATTTCCGGTCTAAGATCGCTTGGATCGCCGCGTTGGCTTTGGCGAGTGATTCGGCTACGGGGCGATTGTCCACATAGCTCAGTTGTAATTCTTGGTCCATCGCGTTGCGCCATTCGGTCCAGCGGAAACCCATTTGCAAGGGGACGGCTACCGCACCAGTTTCTAGAATGGCCTTCTTGTTGGCCGGCGCTTTATCGGCTTCTAGCCAGACCTCAGAGTTGGCCATCGCTTTGATCACGGGCACCTTGCCAATCCCAACCGTATCGGCGGGACGATCCGGGCGAATGGCGAACATGGCAAAGTTGAAGGCTTCATCCGGCACTTTGGTTTTGGAACTGATGGCGAATTGATTTGGCCATTGCACCGCGGTTTGGGTCACGCTGCCTTTGGGCAACATCACAATATCCCACTTGAATTTGGCCTGTTCGCGGAAGGTCTGAATGCCCCAGACGCCAAGAATTGCCATCGCGACTTTGCCCGTCGCAAAGAGCGCTTCTGGCCCGCCTTCGGTAAATTCGGCTGGCAACGGGGCGATCTTATTCTTCTGAATCTGGTCCACCCACCACTGCACGGTCGCTTCATTTTCGGGCGAATCCAACACCGCCTTGGTGTAGTCATCGGTTAAAATACTGCCGCCATTGGCATAGAGCGACGAGTCCAGAATCGAATAATCCCAGCCGGAAATAAACCCAAACTGTGTGATCTTATCACCCTCGGTTTTGGTCAGCTTCTTGCCCACTTCGGCAATCTTCTCATACGTCCAATCATTGGTGGGATAGGCTTCGCCTGCCGCATCAAAGATATCCGTATTGTAGTAGAAGACAATGGTCACCCATTCATAGGGCACGGCATAGAGCGCACCCTTGGTGCCAGGATAGCGCAACCCATCTAAGGTTTTGAGGAAATATTTGTCGGCATCTTTCTCGCTGAACGCGCCAGTCTTCTCGAGAAATGGGTCCAGATTCATGGCAATGCCCAGTTTGGCGAAATCTTGGATCCAGGCGGCGCTGACAAAGGCGATATCCGGCGCTTGACCACCCGCAGAGAGGGTCTGATACTTGTCGTAATACCCTTCCCAGGGAATCTCTTGCAAATTGATCTTAACGGTTGGGTTCTTTTCTTCGAACGGCTTAATCACGCCGCGCGTCAGGTTCTCCCCTTCATTCTCGCCTTGTAATGCCCAATAGAGTACGGTTTTCGTGTCGGTGGCCGCACCCGTGCCAGCGCCTGGCGCGGCACCCGGCGTCACACAAGCGGCCAAGGCCGAGCCAGCAATACTTCCCGCGGCCAAAGTCAAAAATTTTCGTCGACTTAACATTAGGTCTCCTCCTGCGCAATCGGTCAGATAATCAAAAATCACGATGGATCAAACGCTAGATATCTCACTAGGACAGAACTATTTATTCTATAGAACGAGCGCCCGTCTTTGGGCATGTCCTATGCGAATCAATTGAGGCGATGGGGTTCTCGCAATGAGAGGCCGGTCGATGAACCAGGATGTAGCTTATAAACGATGGCGTCAGTCGTTATCGAAGTGACGAACTAACGAGCCGCGCCAACCATTTGGGCGTCAAAATGAATAGATCGGGCTATGCGTAGCTCAAGCCACTTGCCGAACTACGGCTAATTGGGCGCATGACGATCGTTCGACCAGGCTACATTGCACCCAAAGATTGCAGTGAGAAATCGCCTGGTTTTGGATCTGTTTGAGTAACAGCTCGGTGGCCAGGTAGCCTACTTCCGCATGTGGAAAGCTAACGGTCGTCAAAGTTGGCTGTTCACCCATCAGCTCAACCACATTATCCTGACCCACCATCGATAAATCTTGTGGGACACGCAGACCAAGTGTTTGCAGGCCGCTGAATGCTTCGAGTGCTCGCTCATCATTGATCGCAAAGACGGCTGTTACATCAGGACGCCGCTGGATTACGTTGACAATCGCTGCTGCGCCATTCTCGCCTGTCGCGATTAAGCTTTTATCGGCCAGGCCGGTAAGCTCCAGCATCGCCTGTTGATAGGCGTCCAGTCGCCAGCGGTACCAATCAAACCTTTGATCGTGCTCACTGGCTAGAAAAGCAATTTGGCGATGGCCCAACCTGGTTAAATGATCAAGGGCAATGCGTACCTGCTGGCGATAATTCGGGCCAACGGTGCTGATCGGTAAATCTGGCCAATGGCGGCTGAGCGCCACGGCTGGGATGCCATGCTCGGTAATCTGAGTAATTAGTTGATCATTCTGGCGGGCGCTGCCACCCATGATGATCAATCCAGCAAAGGCGGAGATGCTGTTGTGTAAGAGTTGAAACGCCAACTGATTGGTGGCTTCTTCGCGATAGTCTGCGATGACGGTCAAATTTAGATTGGCCGATTGGGCAAAGGCTCGAATGCCGTTGAGGTAATTCAAATAAAGGTCGGTGGGTTCTGCATTCCCCTCCAACTTAGGATTGGATTGGGCATGAACGACCGCAATCGTGCGATTGCCCTGTGTGCGCCGTTGTAGACGGTTTTTGGGTTGTTGATAGCCTAATTCAGCGGCAGCTTGCAATACAAGATCTTTTAAGGCGGGCGAAACGCCTGGTTTGTCATTTAAGACAAGCGAAACGGTGCTCTTCGCTACCTCCGCGCGGCGTGCTACATCGTCCATTGTCGGCATCATCATCAAGAATGATCCATATTGCAAACCTTCGAACGAACAAACGAACAAATCTGTTTTGACAAGTATAGGGGATTTATTGGTCGCCGTCAAGCCCCAAAATTATTCACGCGGGGTAGGCCATTGGCAACGGATTCGGGGAATGGATTGAACGGATTGATCGGACTAGACCGTGTTTGGGTGCCTATGGGAATGGATTTGACGCCTTATATAAGCATGCCTGAATGCTAGCGACCGCCCGTTTGGATCATTTATCTTTTGTGAGGGTTTTAGTGGCTGGATTTTGCTACGGCTGAAAACTCGGCGAGCACGCGGCGCAACTCCTCTTGCTTGACGGGTTTGCTGATGTACTCGTCCATGCCGGCTTCTAAGCAACGCTCCCGATCCCCTTTAAAGGCATTGGCGGTCATGCCAATAATTGGAATATGCCGCCCCGTCTGGATCTCGAGCTGGCGAATGAGCCGAGTGGCTTCCAGCCCGTCCATGAGCGGCATTTGCCAATCCATGAGCACCAACAGATACCGGTCACCGCTATTGATGATCGCATCGACGGCGGCGCGGCCATGTTCGACAATGTGGGCGGCATAGCCTAGCTTTTTCAGCTGGATCATGATCAGGCGTTGATTGGTGGCGTAATCTTCGGCAATCAGGATCAATGGCGCATCTTTGGCTGTTACCGGGGCTAAGGCATTGGGAATAGCCTCGATTGGCGCTGAATTGGTTGACGCTTCGGCTAATAAGTGCTTGGCCAACAGTTTATAGAGCGCCACTTGGGTGATCGGCTGCGTGAGCACACCATCGAAACCGGCGCCTATGAGTTGTTGCCGAAAAGTTGGCGTCGTGTTGGTCGTCAGGAGTAACAGGGGTATGGGGGCCAGCAAGGGATCGGCGCGCAGTGAACGGGCCAACGTGAACGGCTCTATCTTTGTGCTCTGTTGATCGATCAAGAGGCAAGGCAATGGGTGGCCTTCGGCCACTAACTGATATAAGTGGCGCAAAAGGCTCGCATTGCCAGCGCTCGATTCGCCATAGACTTGCATCGGGATCGACCAGGTTGCCAGATAACCTGCCAAGACGCGCGTCAGTGCATCGTTATGACTAATGGTCAGACAATAGAATGAACGCTGCCCTGCGCTGTCGGTTGCTACGCGTGCTGCTAAGGAATGGCAGCGGAATGGGAGCGTTACGATAAATTTGGACCCATCGCCTGGCTGACTCATTACCTGAATTTCACCCCCCATCAACTCGACCAACCGGTGGGTAATGGCTAAGCCCAATCCCGTGCCGCCATACCGTCTGGTCATTGAACTATCGGCCTGCGTAAAGGGTTTGAAAAGATTCTGGATGGTTGTTTCTGTCATCCCGATCCCGGAATCGCGCACCGTGATCTGCAGGACAATGCTGGGCGTCTCGCCAGAAATAGTCGGCAAGGGCACGGTATTGGGCGCGCGCACCAGCGTAATCACCACTTCGCCGCTATCGGTGAATTTGACGGCATTGCCCATCAGATTCATCAAGACCTGGTGCAGACGGGCGGCATCACCGATCAGTTGCTGGGGAACATCTGGGGCAATGGCACTGAGCAGGCTGATCCCTTTGCTTTGGGCTTTGGGGGTGAGCAAGCGGATGACGCTTTGGATTTCATAGGCCAGTGCAAATTCTGCCTCTTCCAGAATAATTTTTCCTGCTTCGATTTTAGAAAAGTCGAGAATACTGTTGATAATTTCCAATAATTTGTAACTCTCTTCATAGGCCGTGGTAGCATAGCTCCGTTGCTCCTCATCGAGTCCGGTATCGAGGAGTAATTCCATCATGCCCGTAACCCCATTCATCGGGGTGCGGATTTCATGACTCATGGTGGCGAGGAATTCTGATTTTAAGCGTGAAGCCTCTAGCGCCTGATCGCGCGTGCGTTCTAATTCTTGCTCGATCCGGCCCCGTTCAGCAATTTCATTTTGCAGTTGAACGTTGGCTGTGCGCAGATCAATGGTCTGTTCTTCGACATGGATTTTTAATTGATTCGCATAGGCGCGCACCTCTTCCAATAAGAAGCCATTCACAAGGCTATAGCCCAGGGTGCTACTAAGTTGTAGATAGATCTGGTAATCGCGCGGCCCGAAAGAAAAACTCACAAACCCCATATTAATATTGGCAGAGTAGAGTGGCACCACCAACAGACTGAGGCGTTGGTCTTGGATAATGCTCTGCCCTGATGCCAATTCTGCGGCCTTATAGAAACGATTGACCGGCGCTTCTGCCAGGTTGGCCTGGCGGTTATAGATCACGAGCAGACGGACTTCATCAGAAGGCGTCTGAAAGGATGAATGAACCGCGACATAGGCGAGATCAATGCCTAGTTGCGGCAACTGTTCGGCAAAGGTTGCGGCTAGCTGCGCCGGATCATAGGGGAGCAAAAGGCTGCGGCTGGTGATGTGCAATTGCCTGAACATTTGTTGCTGCTGGACGGCGCGATAGCCTGCAAGTGTATTGGCCCGCTGCTCAAGTAACAGCGCCAAATTGGTCTGAATCAATTGGGCTAGATAGACGATAGTCTTGCGCCGTCCTTGGGGGGCAATGGTCGCGCTAGAATCATGTAATGTTTGGATAAACTGGTCAAGCAACGCCAGCAGCGCCTGTTTCCAAGTGGCCAGTTCCTGTTCTTCACGTAGATGATGCACTACCTGTTGCACCGGCTTTAAGAGATAGGCCGGCTCCTCTTCGAGGATGGCCTGTATAAAGCCGTCTACGATACTATCCAACCGGCCAGACGATGGGTAGATGGCGAGCCCCACATGCCCCGTAATAAAGGCCTTTTCCAGAATGCGCCGATAGGCGTCGCGCGATTGGAGAAAATGCTCGGTAAGCGGTCGCTGGTTGTCGGTTACTGCGCTAGATGGCGCTTCGGTGGTTGCTTCATCTGGCAAGATTGGGCAAGCCTTGACCGGTGCCTTTAGGTAAGCGCCACAAGATTGGCGAATGATCACTTCGGTTTGGATCAGGGTGCATACGGGGGTTGGTTTGCCTTGAATGAGCCCTACTAATTGCTCCAGACCGCGCCAGGCTAATTCATACCCCGGCTGGGCAACCGTGGTCAAGGCTGGATAGACCGAAAGGCAGTCTGGGATATCATCGAAGCCAGTCACGCTGATCTCATCTGGCAAGCGAATCCCCCGCTGCTGTAACTCTTCTAAGGCGCCAATGGCCAAATCATCCGAGGCTGCGACAATCGCATCGGGCCACAAACCGCGTTTGTCTAACAATTCTTGAACCGCTTGTCGCCCAATCGCCCGTGAATTCCAGGCAAAAGCGCCCGGCAGAATCAACGCTGAGCGGACAGGCAACCCATGGTGTTGCAGGGCATCTTCATAAGCCTGCCGTCGGATTTGCGCATCATAGTTGGTGGGGGTGCCGCTGATAAAGGCAATATTGCGGCGCCCACAGTTCGTGATCAGGTGCGAGACAAGTTGATGCATCCCGTGGTAACCATCCATCAACACGCGGTAAGCCCCAGGGGTATCGACCCCCAAACTAATGGTTGGTAGGGTTTTATAACGCGCCAACAACTGGGCTGCGAAGGTATGATCCTGTAAGATGCCAGCTGTCCAGACGATCAGCCCATCGAGCGAATGAAGATCCACCAGCCTGTCCATATGACTGGCCGCCTGGTTAAAATTTGTCTGACTGTGGACAATCTGCTCGTGGCCAGGGAACGTGATCAGGTTGACATCCCTATGGATGGCACAGTCATTGGCCCCGAGCCAGAGTTGGGTAATGTAG
>JAPLGZ010000789.1 GCA_026389895.1 Chloroflexota bacterium
AATGCTACGACGAATGATATAGCGTATCATAATAAAGGGTGTAAGGGTATAGGGAGGAGGGGAGTAGACGCAAGGGCGCGACTCCTCTCCTCCCTACTGCTTACGCCTTACTTCTCCTCAATATACCAATCTTCCGAGTTCCAACCAAGCCCCAGCGGTTTCGGTTCAATGCCTTTAATGCGATTGTTCTGACCGCTCCACGACTTGTTATAGAAAAGGAAGATATAGGGTGAATCCTCGGCAATGATCTTTTGGACCTCACCATACTTTTCCTTGCGCACAGCCGTGTCGTAGGTGGCGCCACCTTCCTGAAACAGCTTTTCGACATCCTTGTTCACATAGGCCACGGCGTTCAAATTTGGAATGCTGCTTTCAGCCCAGATCGTGTACATGATATGTGGCTCTAGTGTGCTGCTCCAGCCGCCAATAAACATATCCCAATCGGGTGTTTCTGACTGAATCGCATCCAGGAAGCTAGACCATTCCAGCGCTTGAATTTCTACTTTAACGCCGATTTTGCTCAGATAATCTTGAACGCTTACCGCAATCAGCTCTCGCACTTTGCTGGTATTGGGGCCGTAGATCAACTTCAGGGTCAGTTGTTTGCCATCTTTATCCACCATCTGGTCATCTTTTAGGGTGTAACCAGATTTAGCAAACTCGGTCTTGGCTTTTTCTACATCATAATCATAACAGGGCACATCTTTATTGTAGACCCAGGAAGTTTCGGGATAAGCGGAGCAGAGGCGTTTCGCCTGCCCTAACATGACTTGGTCGGTCAAGAGTTGCTTGTCAATCGCATAGGAAAGCCCGTGGCGCACATTGACATCATGCGTAGCAAATTTTTCGCGCATGTTCAGCCCAATATAGCTCCAGCTTGCCGCTGCTGGCCACCATTCGTAGACATGGATATTCGGTAGTTTGCGCGCCTCTTCCAATTTTTCTGGTGGGATATAACCGGTGTCGCTCTCGCCACTCTTCATTTTCTGATATTCGATATCTTGGCTGGGCACAATTTCGATCGTGTAGCGGGTGATGTTGGGTGCGCCATGATACCAATATTTATCGTTGGCCTCAAAGGTTGCGTATTGGTCGCGCTTCCACTCCACCAATTTATAAGGCCCAGAAACCACTGTCGGTTTGTTGATCTCTGGATTTTTCTGCGGATCAGACCAATCTAGTTTTTCCCAAATATGCTTGGGCAACGGCGTAATCAGGCCAGACATCTGCCCCAAGGCAGGCGCATAGATCTCCTTGATCTTGATTTGCAGCGTATAGTCATCCAGGGCTTCGTAAGAGCTGATAAAATCAAGCTGCGAAAGATAGGGAAAGCCGTTATCTGGCTTGATCACCTGGTCATAGGTCCACTTGTAGTCCTGGGCGGTAATCGGCTGGCCATCACTCCATAACATGCCTTTGCGCAGGTGAAAAGTGAAAGTCAGGCCATCCGGTGCGATTTCATACCCTTGCGCCATATTCGGGATATATTCCAAGGTATCCTTATCTAAGCGCAATAAAGCACCTGCCCAAACCATTCCCTGATAGGCGCCAGAGCCTGTGTCGGTTGTCAAATAGGGGTGAAAACTGACCGCGTCTGAGGATGCAACATCCTTATACTCGCCGCCCAGATGCGTGCGCGGCGTGCTGACATCTTCCGTGCTGGTCACTGAAATCCCACTTTTGGCGGTGGATTGAGCCGCCCCTGTAACGACTTGGGTTGTTTCAAGGGTTGGGGTGACAGCCGTGGTGGCAGCCGCACTGGTCGGCGTTGCCGCCGCGGCAGGGGCTTGCGTTGTGCTGGGCGTGCAACTGGCCATGACGAATACCAGTAACAACGGAGCAAGGAGCAGGGATGTCACTTTCAAATTTCTTTTCATCTGCATAGTCCTTTTGGAAAGTGCTTGAGCTGACAAACGACCCAGTAAATGTTCCAACTTTATGCACCACAAAGTTAAATTTGTGATGAATGATTGCTAATATCAGCATGAGCCACGAAATCTGTCAAATTTCTGTAGCCAACAGAGCATCGGCTACATTTTTGGCCACACTAACGCTGCTATTAACAATTTGTCCACAACTAATAGATTGGCAAGGCGATGTTCTTATGCGTGACTGGAGCGACCGTAAAGAAAAAATCCCAAGCCCAATTGATCATATTACCCCAGGTGGCGGTTGGTGGCTGAATTCCCAAGTCCAGAAAACTGAGCACCGATTCGGTCAGGATCAAGGTGCCGACATCCATAAAGGTGACAACCACAATCACGGGCAAGCTGTCGGGAATAATAGGGTGTAAGAGGAGCCGGCCATAGTGCGCAATAATCTAACTGTTTCACTTTCAGCACGTTGGGACGCATATGAAGGGCGGTGCCAAACCAACCCAAGCAACCAAGAAACAGGATCAAAGTAAACGGGCAATGATAGTTTATAGCTTACAAATACTTCTTGCAAAGGCAAC
>JAPLGZ010000256.1 GCA_026389895.1 Chloroflexota bacterium
ACCCAACCTGCGGAAGCAGGTTTCTCCTATCAGGCGGCGGTTTTAACCGCTGCGGCACGCCCGCCAATCACCGAAATATTCTGTTAATCACCATCAACCGCTGCTCGTTACCGGAATAATTTGTTAAACACCATCAGCAGGTTTCCCATAGCAGGCGGCGGTTCGCGCCCAACGGGCACCCGCCCTTGGGCGCGCTGCAGGACGCCCGCCCCTAGATGGCTATATTTTTATTTCTGCTTGTCGGGTGCTTGGAATTTCGCCATCCAAGCCTGAAAAGGTTTCCGCCAACCATCAGTTTGCTTTAGCGAATGGTCAACCACCAGCACCCGTGGTTCAGGGAAGGGGGGCAGATCTAACATTTTGCGCCACGCATAAGCGCCGATCAGTTTCAGAGAAGCCACCACTGGCGCGGCTAATACCGCGCCCAAAATGCCAGCCAGTGACGCGCCCATCAACACACTGATCATCACGATGATCGGGTGTAAATCGAGGGCGTCGCCTACAATGCGTGGCACTAGCAAATTGTTTTCTAATTGCTGGAGGATGACCATGGCCACCAAGATCAGCAGGGCAAAGTTAAAAGGTGAGAAGCCGAGATAATTCCCATCTTGGAAAAAAGCCACCAATACAGCCGCCGCGCCCCCGATCAACGGGCCGACAATAGGCAAAAATTCTAACCCACCCGAAAGCAACCCCAACGCCAGCGCATTGTTTACACCGAGAATGGCGAGCACCACCCCGACAATGATGCCCATGACGAGCCCCAGAATTACCTGGCCGCGCAAATAGGAATTCCAGATCTGGACAAAATCATGCATCAGCCGCTCGGCATCTTGTCTATAGCCAGGTTGGTGAGCCAGATTGCCAATCGCAGAGCCCATACGGGGAATATCGCGGGCAATGTAAATGGATGTCACAAAGATCAGAAAACTGAGCGTCAAGACATTTAACGTTTTCTGGGCCAGCAGACCGACCAACAGGCCACTTGTACTAAAGAGCGGCTGGACTAAACTAGCCGCCTGTTGGGCGAGGGCGTTCCCGTCCAAACCCTGAAACGCGCCAGCGGGATTAAAGGTATAGGGGCCGATACTGATGGCGCCTGTGGGCAAATAGCTGAGCAGGGACTCAAACAATGCGGGGGCGCGGGCAATCAAGACCGGCAATTCATCCGACAACCATTGCACCTGATTGGCGACGACCAGCCCCAATACCGTTGCGCTGCCCAATACAACCAAGGCCAGCAGGACATAGATGAGCAAGACGGCGAGGCCACGCTTGAGCCCGATCCGTTTTTCCACCAGGTTGATCAGCGGGTTGAGCAGATAGGCCAAAATCAAAGCAATCACGAGCGGCGCGATCAACGATTGAAAACGCCAGATAATCAGCGTGAAGAGCAACAGGCTCACCACGGCCACAATTGATTTGGTCGCGATCCCCCAGGGTGGCGATGTTGGCGTGGGTACATGAGGGGTTTCAATGATGATTTTTGCCGGCGGCGTGGTTGGCGTTTTATGTCTATTCATACACATGTTCTCTGGATGATAAAACTACTTTATAGAAACCGAACCAGTGCTTGCATGGCGTCGGCGCTTTCAGAAATTTGCAGCGTAGCACTGCTCACCTCTACGCACGCACTCGGCAATTGTCGCGCCGGATAGGCCATACAAAACACGCCCCCGCTGTGGTTCTGTACAGTGCCGTCACCAAGTCAAACAGATAAAAATCGCCTACGCAATCTGGGGCAGCGCAAATGGTTCAATAGCAGGCAACCACCAGGCCTGCAAAGCCAATGCCGGTTGGATTCAGCCATTGGCGGATGGCGGCCAGCTTTGTCATCCTATTCTATAATTTTTTCAACCCGGCCAGCGAAACCAGCAATTTTTTGATCCCCACGCCAGGGAAAGCGATGGTCACCTCTTCGTCATCGCGTGTCAAGTTGCTTTCGATCACCGTGCCAACGCCAAATGTCTTGTGTTGTACGCTGTCGCGCCGGGTAAATTCGGGGAGCCGCGTACTGCCGGATCCTTTGCCCGTCGCGGGCGCTGGCCGCGTAATCTTGGCGCCGCTGGCCGCGCTGGACGAATTACCAGGCGACCAATAGGTCGATTTGGCTTTGCCAGCCTCGCTGCTAGACCCAGCGCTGTTGCTCCATGTATAGGGATTTTTCGGTTGGCCGGGCCGGTTGGGCCGTTTGCGATCAAGCTCGTCATCGTCATCCCAAGAAGTGGCGCGTTGATAGCTAGCCTCGCGCCGACCACGTTTGTCCACCATGCCGGTCAGCAACTCGGCGGGAATTTCGTCTAAAAAGCGGCTTGGCTGTTGGACCTCGCTGCTACCCCACAAACTGCGGCGGAAGGCGTGCACCAGATAGAGCCGCCGCTTGGCGCGCGTGATGCCCACATAACAGAGTCGGCGTTCCTCGGCCATATCCTCGGGGTCTTCGCTTTCCAGGCTGCGTTTGTGCGGCAGAATGCCATCTTCCATACCGACGATAAAGACCACAGGATATTCCAATCCCTTGGCCGTGTGCAGGGTGAGCAACGTCACTGCGCCGCTGCCCTCTTCGATCTGATCGCTATCACTGACCAAACTCACTTCTTCGAGAAACATCGCCAGCGGCGTCTGTTCCGCCTCGGTGGTAAAGCCATGCATGTATTGCGCCGCCACCCCGCGCAACTCTTGTAAGTTGGCAAAGCGATCTTCGCCTTCGTCCGTACCATCACGCAAGGCCGCCGCATAGCCGGAATCTTGCATGATCGTGTCAAACAGATCGGCCACGCTGCCATACCGCGCCATTTCGCGCATTACCACCCAGCCTTCTAACATTTTGACAAATTGCGTAAGCGCGTTGATGGCGCGGTTGCCCAGATCGGGCGCGGTATACGCGGTGACGGGCAGGGTGATCCCGCGTCGTTGCATCACGGCGGCAGGCCCATAGAGCAGGATCGACAACGCCGTGTACTCGTTGACCCCCATGCTGGCGGCCCACAACTTGATCGCGCCATAGGTTTTGGGGCCAATTCCGCGTGCCGGCTCATTGATGATGCGGTCCAAGGCAATCGTGTCGGCGGGATTATGGACCACGCGCAGATAGGAGAGTGCGTCTTTAACCTCTTTGCGCTCATAGAAACGCGTGCCGCCCACCAATTTATGTTTGATCTGGCGCAGCACGAAGGCCTCTTCCAGCGCGCGACTTTGGGCATTCGTCCGGTACATCACGGCAAAATCACTGAGCGTGAAACCGCCGGTTGCCATGAGCCGCTCAAGTTCGTCACAGATATAACCAGCTTCTTCGATCTCATTATAGGCTTCATAAATCGTGACCGCCAGCCCTGGGCCATTCTCGGTATGCAGGCGCTTGGGGGTGCGGTTGCGGTTGCGTGAAATCACCGCATTGGCCACATCCAGGATCTTTTGGGTGCTGCGATAATTTTGCTCTAAGAGGATCTTCGTCGCTTCTGGGTAATCCTGCATGAAATTTTGGACGTTGTGATAATCCGCGCCGCGAAATTTATAGACCGATTGATCCTCATCACCAACCACAAATAAATTACGTTTGCCTTCTGGCCCATTCGCCAAGAGCCGCAGCAAGGCATATTGCGCGGTATTGGTATCTTGGAATTCGTCAACCAGCATATACTGCCATTTTTGCTGGTACTTGCGCAGCAGATCTTCGCGTTCCCGGAAGAGCAGCACCGTCTTCATTAATAGATCATCGAAATCGACAGCATTGTTAATCCGCAGCGCCTCTTGGTAGCGCGTGTAGACACGGCCCGCCACCTCTTCAAAATAATTCTGGGCGCGATAATGCTCTGGCGTGATCAGCTCGTTTTTCTGATTACTAATCCGGGCGTGGATCGCGTTGGGGCTGTAGCGTTTCTCGTCCAGATTCATCTCGCGCAGAATGTTGCGCACCAGCGCGTGTTGATCGCCGCTGTCGTAGATCACCCAGTTGGGCGCATAGCCAATCGCCGCGGTCTCAACCCGCAACACACGCGCGCAAATGCTGTGAAACGTGCCAATCGTCAGCCCACCCAAACGCGGGGCATGACCGGGCAGCGGCGGACCAAATTTTTCTTCCAGCAACTTTTCGACACGTTCGCGCATTTCGCGCGCCGCTTTATTCGTAAAGGTGACGGCCAGGATGTTCCACGGCGCGATGCCAGCTTCGTCGATCATATAGGCAATACGCCGCGTCAACACGCGTGTCTTACCCGAGCCCGGCCCCGCCAACACAAGCACGGGACCACGTACGAGGGTAACTGCCTCGATCTGTTGCGGATTTAGATTAGAAATAAGTGTCATAATGAATTTACAACCTATAAACCAGCGGATATTTTTCTGGCGCTTTGATAGAGTACCAACAGCCAAAATCCGTTTTTGGAAATGTTAAACACTTCAAGCGAGGAAGTCTTTTCTCCAACTCGCTTGGAGATCAATGCTTCTCGCTTGATCACTTTCTGGTGTTCGCGCCCTACTCTTCACCCTTCAGCAGCCGCAAATAACTGTCATAGCGTTCCGGCTGAATTTTGCCGGCTTCGACCGCGGCGCGCACGGCGCAATCTGGTTCGTGGGTATGCGTGCAACCAGGAAAGCGACAATCCGGGATATAGTCTTTCATGTCAATAAAATAATAACTTAACTCGGTCGGTTCAATGTCATAGAGCCCCAGTTCACGAATGCCAGGTGTATCAGCGACAAATGTCTGCTCGCCAAACGGCAGGGCAAAGAGTTGTGCACCGCGTGTGGTGTGTTTGCCTTTGCCCATAAAATCGCGCAGCGCACCCGTTTCCAAATGTAAATTGGGATGAACGGCATTGAGTAAGCTGCTCTTGCCAACACCGCTAGGGCCGGTGACCACCGTAATACAATCGCTTAATAAGGCGTGCAATTCATCAATCCCTTGCCCGGTTTGTGTGCTGGCATAGATCACCCGATAACCGATCGCCTCGTAGGGGCCAAAGAGTGCTTTCGCTTGCTCAAGCCCAACCAGATCAAGCTTATTGACACAGACGACGGCGGGCAATTCGTTAAATTCCGTGATCACCAAAAAACGGTCTAACATGCGCAAGTGCGGTTCTGGTTGCGCGGCCGCAAAGACCACCAGGGCCTGGTCGGGGTTGGCTAAAATTACATCTTCGGCAGGTGAATCCATGCCAGGGCGTTGGCGGCTGAGCACCCTGTGGCGCGGTTCGACGCGGTCAATCGAACCCTTATTTTCACCGTTAGGCAAGACCCCCACCCGATCACCTACGGCGACCAAGGTATCTTTGGTGCGCTCTTGGAGCAAACGGCCGCGTACTTCGCAGAGCCGGATCCGATTGTCACCGGCAGTATCGGTCTGCACATCATAATGATGGCCGCGGGCGCGCGTCACGATCCCAGAGACCAAGTTTTCCGATTCTTTTTTGGGCCGGTGCTTGCGCCCGCGTTTTTCTTAGTGTTGCTGTAGTTCGTATGGCAGATTTTTCTGACGATTGGCCAAAGATGTTGCTCCATTTGGGTGATCAGGTGAATAGAACAAATTTACTACTAACAAGGAGTGTATCAAGAGGTGTAGGGGCTGTCAATTTGTGGCTTGAGCGTGTTGCACTCGCCAAATTACTGGCTGACGCAAGTTAATTAAACCGCCATCACCTGTTTGCCAGTCACCACAAAGATCTGCTCGCCACGTTGGGGTCGGATCAAGGCGCCACCGGTAAAGCTGCCAAAAGCGGGCAAGACGCCACATTTTTCGCCAAACCAGAAACAGGGCAGCTTTAGCTGTTGGCGTCCTTTGCCGGTTAATGAGACGGCAGGATGGATGTGCCCCGCCAGTGCATAGCCAATCGCGGGTGCGATAGGTTCGTGGCTGAGCACAAAATTGGGGCCAGGCGTCGGGCCATTGACAATTTGAATTCCCCAATCGTCCGGTGGATCGCCAGCGCTCCGATCATGGTTGCCGCGCACCAGAAAGAGGCGCAATGTGGGATGTTGCGCGCGCCACGCCTGGAAGGTGCTGAGGACAGAGGCATCACGCCCGCGCGCTGCATGCAGCAGATCGCCAAGCACGATCAACTGTTGGGCGCCCACACGCTCGATGGCGTGGGTAAGTCGTTGCAAGTCTGCGGCCATATCCCCTTCGGGCAGTGGAATGGCATGGGCGCGCAAGGTCGCGCTCTTGCCCAAATGGGGATCGGCAATCAAGAGCGTGCCCGTGCGCGGCCAATAGATCGCCCGTTCCGGTAGTAAGTGTAAGGTTTCGTTGTGGATGTTGAGGGTGTAATCAGTCATGGTGATGTGGAATAGGGAGTAGGGATTAGGGATTAGGGATTAGGGATTAAACGGCGCAAGTCCCTACTCCCGCTCTACTTATCTGCCCACCGCTCATAGGTCAATTGCATTTTGCGAATCCGATCTTCAATCGTTTCGGAGCTGACGGTCTGGCGCAGATGATCCGCCAGCAAAGGAAAAGCAAAGGGTGTAGGCCGCGGGGGCCGGTGGATGACAACTTTTCCAGCGCCGATGCGGGCCAACGCGCGTTGCAAACGGCTCTGCTCCAACTCACGCTGCAAGACTTCGCGCTGGGCTTGATTTAGCAATAAGTTCTTGATTTAGCAATAAGTTTTCCTGATCATACTGGACCAAGACATCATAGATCAAACTACTGGACACTTGCAACTGTTTTAGCGTGTTGTGACCACCAGCAAACCGTTGCACCACCAGCCCGGCCACCCGAGCAATCTCGCGAAAATGGCGTCGCGCCATCTATGTCGCGTTCATGCTCTGCAGAATATCCTCCAGCAGATTTTCTGGCGAAAAGAGTGCCACCGCCTGCGCTGCATCCAGTGTAATCAGCTCGGCAGACAGCAATTCAAAGCCATAATCATTGGCGGCCAGGGTAAAGGTAATCGGCTGGGTTTGGGCCAGTCGATAGGCGGTCAGCGCCGCCAGGCCTTCGTGGACCAGGCGGCCCTCAAACGGATAAAAGAAAAGATGATGACCC
>JAPLGZ010000645.1 GCA_026389895.1 Chloroflexota bacterium
AACTGGGCAACCCAAACTTGGTTGGATACAGGCGTCGCGGTCGATGATCGCAGCGCAAGCCGGGCTGATGCGTTGTGGGATGGACAGAAATTATATATTGCATCGCATATGTTCGCGGACAATTCTGGGCAGACTGCGCCGTCTGGGCAACGCGGTGAGCTTTATCGCTATAGCTACAATGCGGGCGCCAAAAATTACAGCTTGGATGGCGGCTATCCTGTGGAGGTGACCCTCGGCAAATCGGAAACCCTCGTATTAGATAAAGACTCCACAGGTCGTTTGTGGGTGACCTATGTGGAAAGCCAAAAGGTAATGGTCAACCATAGCCTTGCCGCCGATGACCAATGGGGGACACCGTATATATTGCCGGTCGCCGACGCCACGGCGTTGACTAGCGACGATATTGCTTCGCTGATTGCCTTTAATGGCCGAATTGGCGTGATGTGGAGCAACCATACAACGCAAAAGATGTACTTTGCCACGCACCAAGATAACGCATTGGACAGTGTCTGGCAGAGTGTCAGTATTTATGCGCCGGGTGGGGCGGCGGCTGACGACCACATCAATCTTAAATCATTACAGACCGATAATGCCGGCAGCATTTTTGCCGTGCTGAAAACCTCTTTTTCGACCGCTACCTCACCTTTGATCAATTTGCTCGTCTGTGCCAGTGGCACTAGTTGCACAACGGCAAGCAACTGGCAACCTTATGTGGTCTACAAAAAGCAGGACCATCACACGCGCGCGATCTTGCTGATCGATACGACGAATCGTATGCTCAATATCTTTTCAACTTCCGCGGAAAGTGGTGGCACGATCTATCGCAAATCTACCGCGATCGACAATATCCAATTTGCCGCTGGGCATGGTACACCGTTTATTCAAAGCACAACGGATACGACCATCAATAATGCCACCTCCACCAAACAAAATGTCAATAGTACGACTGGCTTGGTGGTGCTCGCCAGTGATGTCAACTCGCACTATTATCTGCATAATTATCTATCCTTGACCACGCCCGCTGGGGGCACTGTCCAGTTTAATAACACGGCGCATAGCGTCAAAGAAAATGGCGGCACGGCAACGATTACCGTAACGCTCAACACACCCTCAGAATCCGTTGTGACAGTGAACTATGCCACCAGCGATGGCACGGCCACCCAACCCGGCGACTATACGGCGACGAGTGGCACGTTGACCTTCAACCCTGGCATTACAACCAAGACCTTTCAAGTGCCGGTGATCAATAACCTGGTGATTGGTGGCAACAAGACGGTCAACCTGACCCTGAGCGCATCGAGTGGCGCTAGCTTGGGCACACCTAGCACCGCGATCCTGACGATTGTTGATGATGACAGCCCGCCAACGGCCCAATTCTCGCTGACCAACTACAACGTCGCCGAGAACGTGGCCGGCGGCAACGCGACCATCACGGTCATTCTGAACAAAGCCAGCGCAACACCGCTCTCCGTCAATTATGCGACCAGCAATGGCACGGCGACGGCGGGCAGCGATTATACCGCTGCGAGTGGCACGCTGACCTTCCCGGCCAACGTCACCAGCCAGAGCTTCACGGTAGCGATCATTAATGACACCACCTTCGAGCCGAACGAAACCGTTAACCTGACCTTGAGCAACCCGAATCCTAACACCGTTGCATTAGGCGCACCGGCCGTCTTGACAATTGTCAATGATGATCTCCAGCCCAAGGTGCAATTCAGCGCCCCAACTTATAGCACAGCGGAAGGTGGCACGGCGACCATTAACGTGACACTGAGCAACCCCTCGGTCTCGGCCATCACGGTGAACTATGCCACCAGTGACAGCACGGCCAGTTCCGCGGACTATACCGCGGCGAGTGGCACATTAACCTTTACACCCGGTGAGACGAGCAAGACCTTCACGGTGGCGACTATCACCGATAGCCTGTCTGAGGCCGACGAAGCGGTTAACCTGACTTTGAGCAATCCGACCAACGCCACGTTTGCGCCGGGTGGCGACAGTGCGACGTTGACGATTGTCGATGCCAGCACCGCCCCCACCATCCAGTTCAGCAGTGCGACCTACAGTGTGAATGAGAATGTCGGCAGCGGGGTTGCCACGATCACGGTCACGCTCAGTGCCGCCTCGGCCCAACCCGTCGAAGTGGGCATTACGACCAGTGACGGCACCGCCACGGCCAGCGACTATGCCGCTGTCGATGATTTCTTGACCATTGATGCTGGTTTGACCAGTGGCACCTTCGAAGTGCCGATCACCAACGATAATGCGGTGGAAGGCGACGAGACGGTCAACTTGACCCTGAGCAATCCGAGCAATGCGGTGCTTGGTACAGCCGCGGCGGTCCTGACGATTGTGGATGATGAGACGGTTCAACCGGTTCTCCCAACCGTGCAGTTCAGCGCCGCTTCGTACAGTGTTGGCGAAAATGGTGGCACCGCGACGGTAACGGCGATCCTAAGCGCTGCCTCTAGCTCGCCGGTTACTGTGAACTATGCCACGCGCAATGGTACGGCGACCGTGAACAGCGACTATGCGGCTGCGAATGGTGCTTTGACTTTCGCACCTGGTGAAACGAGCAAAACCTTTGCCGTTGCTATCATGGATGATCTGATCGATGAGAATAATGAGACAGTTGAACTGACCCTCAACGCACCGAACAATGCGCTGCTCGGCACGCCAGCTGTTGCCACGTTGACCATTACAGATAATGACAACCCGCCAACGGTGCAATTCAGCGCAACAGCCTATCAGGCGAGTGAGACGAGTGGCACAGCCTCGATTGCGGTCACCCTGCAGGCCGCCTCTGGGCTGACCGTTACAGTGCATTATGCCAGCAGCAACAGCAGCGCGCTGGCCGGTAGTGACTATCAGGCCGTGAACGGCGACTTGACCTTTAACCCCGGTGAGACGAACAAGACCTTTACCGTGACCCTGGTGGCCGACAGCCTGGTGGAGAGTAGCGAAACCGTGCATTTGGCCCTGAGTAACCCCAGCCACGCCAGCCTAGGCGTTCCAAGCAGTGCCGTATTGACGATCCTAGATGCGAACTCCACGCCACCAGCACCGGTTGTGCAATTTAGCGCAGCCACCTATCTGGTGAATGAGCAAGCGGGTGTCGTTACTGTCACTGTGACGCTGAACACGGCCACGAATGTTCCGGTCACTGTCAATTATGCAACGAGCAATGGCATGGCAAGCGCCGACAGCGATTATACGGCGACCAGCGGCACTTTGACCTTCCAACCCGGCCAAATGAGTCAAAGCTTTACGATTCCGATCACGGATGATCTCCTTGATGAAAGTGATGAAACGATCAATCTGCTACTGAGCGATGCGAACCAGGCCACCCTTGGGGCCAATCAGAGCGCCAGCGTGACAATTCTGGATAACGACGCCCCGCCGACGATCCAGTTTAACGCCGCTGTTTATCAAGTTACTGAGGAGAGCCCAAGTGTGCGGGTTGAAGTCAAACTTAGTGCTGCTTCGGGCCTGACCATCACCGTAAACTATGTGATCAACCAAGTAACGGCGAGTGCCGGCGCCACGACTGGGATCTTGATTTTCAGCCCCGGTGAAATCAGCAAGACATTTGATGTCGAGTTTATCCCGACCGGTAGCACGGGGCCGGCTACCGATATCACGGTGGTGCTGGCCCAACCCAGCAATGCGAGCCTGGGCACGGTGACGACCACGACACTGACGGTTGTCCCCGAAGGTTCTGCTAAAGTCTATTTGCCCTTTGTTCAGAAGACGAGGTAGTGCTGTGCGTTATCTAACTTTCTTGCACTTTGGAACCAGGCTAAAACCAGCCTGTAGATCGGCTTTACACTTGATTTGCGGGCTGGCCCTGCTGCTGGGCAACTTCCATCCTGGCATGGCTGCGCCGACCGAGACCGTGCCAATCGCGCGTCCGGCTGCTGCCATGCCGGCGCCACCAGTTGTAGATTTTAGCGGCGAACCGTCGGTGGGCCAAGCGCCGTTAACCGTTCAGTTTCACGATCTATCCACTGGCGATGCGACAACATGGGCTTGGGATTTTGGGGATCATTCGGGTTCAACGCAGCCAAATCCCGTGCACGTCTATACCGTGCCGGGGGCTTATACGGTAACGTTGCAAGCAACCAATGGCGTTGGATCTAATACAACGCGCAAGAAAAACTATATCATTGTCAATTCGGCGCCCTCGCCCTTTACGGCCCTGGATCGACGCGCCGAGGCCCAAGAGGCTGCGTTGGAACGATCGCTTGGCTACGTGCCAGCTGCGCCGACGCCGGCCGCACTTCCCCAGGCGGCCGCGGCGAGTGAACCGAATCCACCCACCCTGCAAACCCCCGCCAATGGATCGGCGAATATCGCCAGCCCGGCAACGACTTTAAGCGCGTGTGTCTCTGATCCGGATGGCGGCGCGTTGGCCGTCACCTTCTATGGGCGCGATATCTCACCGATTACGGTGCCCGATTTTACCTTGGTGGCCTTGCCGGATACACAGAACTACTATAGCTCCAATGGTCTTAGCGCACCCAGCTTTCTGGCGCAAGTGCAATGGATTCTGGCCAACCGCGTCAGCCGCAACATCCCCTTTGTCACCCAACTGGGTGATCTGGTGAACGACGGTAGCATCCCTGGCATCAATCACGCTGTCGAGCAATGGATGACGGCCGATGGCATCATGCGCAACTTAGAGACGGGCATCGAGGCTTTACTCGATGGTGTGCCGTATGGCATTGCACCAGGCAATCATGATGAGGGCACCGGCAGCAAACCAAATCCCGAACAGACCGAGCTCTATAACAAATATTTTGGGATCAGCCGCTTCGCTGGCCGGTCATACTATGGTGGTCATTACGGCACTGACAATGATAACCATTATGAGCTGTTCAGTGCGGGCGACTTGAATTTTGTGATCGTGCATCTGGAATATGATACGTCAAGCCGGCCAGCCGTCTATGCCTGGGCGGACAGTGTCTTAAAAGCCTACCCTGACCGCTGGGGCATCGTCACGATGCATGAACTGATTGGCACCAATGGTGCTTGGCACCCCCAGGGCACCTATGCTTGGAATGGCGTCAGGAACAACCCGAATCTCTGGCTGATGTTCGCTGGCCATGTGCCGGGTGAAGGACGCCGCCAAGACGTTGGTTATCATGGCAACGTCGTCAATACTTTGATGTCCGATTACCAATCGCGCCCCAACGGTGGTGATGGTTGGTTTCGTTATATGGAATTTTCGGCGGCGAGCAGTGAGGTGCTTGTCAATACCTATTCTGTGACGCGCAACGAATATGAATTGGACGCTGATAGCTTTTTCAAAGTTGCTTTTGATGCACCGAGCAGCGGCCCGTTGCGGCGTCCCTTCCAGATCATTAACCGCCAGACAAACGTGCCCTCTGGTTCCTGCCCTACCACCACCTGGAATGGGCTTGTTGTCAACCACCAATACGAATGGTATGTCGGCGTCAGTGATAGCCCGACAAGCGCCAGCGATGTTCAGACCTTTAGCAGCAACCGGTCGATCTTTTCTACGGGCAGCGTGGCCACCCCGGCTGTCAAATTCAGTAGCGCCACCTATAGCGCCAGCGAAGCTAGTGGGACTGCGACCATCACCGTCACCCTGAACCAGGCATCAAGCAGCACCATTACCGTCAATTACGCCACGAGCAATGACGCCGCAACGGCGGGTAGTGACTATACAGCGATCAATGGTACGCTGACCTTCGCGGCTGGCGAGGTTAGCAAGACCTTGGCGGTGCCAATCCTTGAGGACAGCCTCGATGAAAATAACGAGACGATCAATCTGACATTAAGCGGCGCGAGTAATGCCGTGCTGGACGCACCAGCCGTCGCAGTCCTGACGATTACAGATAATGATAATCCACCCACGGTGCAGTTTAGCAGCGGAAATTACAGCGGGACCGAAAATGGTGGCACTGTCACCATCACTGCTACGCTCAGCACGCCATCTGGTCTGCCTGTGACTGTAAACTATGCCAGCAGTAACGGCAGCGCGTTGGCCGGCAGCGATTACACAGCGGTGAGTGGCGTCCTGACCTTTAATCCGGGGCAAATTAGCAAAACTTTTGCGCTGCCGATCCTCCAGGATACCGTAGATGAGAGCAATGAGACGATCAGCCTGGCGCTTACCAATCCTGGCAATGCTACGCTGGGCGCACCCGTTACAGCGCTCTTAACCGTTGTGGATGATGACGGTTCGCCAACCATCCAGTTTAATAGCCCCACGTATACTGTCAATGAGAATGCAGGGCTCGTCACCATCACCGCCACCCTCAGTGTGGCCTCATCCACCAGTGTTACCGTCAATTATGCCAGCAGTAACGGTAGCGCACTGGCCGGCAGTGATTACACGGCGGTCGCGGGGACGTTAACCTTTGCGCCCAACCAAACAAGCAAAACTTTTACACTGCCAATCTTACAAGATACTGTAGATGAGAGCAACGAGACGATCAACCTGGCGCTCACCAATCCTGGCAATGCTACATTGGGCACACCGGCGACGGCGCTGCTCACCGTTGTGGATGATGACAATCCGCCAACAGTCCAATTTAATAGCCCGACTTACCGTGTGGCTGAGAATGGAGGAACGGCCACCATTACCGTTACGTTGAATAGCGCCTCAAGCTTACCCATCACGGTTACCTATGCCACCAGCAATGGGGACGCAACGGCCGGCAGCGACTATCAGGCGGCCAATGGGCTGTTGACCTTTAATCCTGGCCAAACAAGCCAGATTTTCACCCTAGGAATTCTAGACGATAATTTGGACGAAAGCGACGAAACAATTACCTTGGCTTTGGGCAACCCCAGTAACGCTAGCCTGGGCGCGCCGAGCACAGCGATCTTGACGCTTGTGGATAACGATCCAGCCGTCATCCCGCTCGTGCAGTTCAGCGCCGCCACCTACAGTACAACTGAAGAGGCCGTGGCGACGATCACCGCCGTGCTCAACGCCGCCACCACCGAAACGGTGACGGTGAACTATGCCAGCAGTGACGGCACAGCAAGCGCCGGCAGTGATTACACCACGGCCAATGGCACCCTGATCTTTGCGCCAGGGCAGACCAGCCAAACGTTCATGGTGCCGATCCTGACGGACGACTTGGATGAATTGGACGAAACGATCCACCTGAGTTTGAGCGCGCCCAGCCAAGCAACCTTGGGTGACGTGGCAACCGCGACGCTGACCATTGTCGATGATGATGCCGCCGGTGAGCTGCCGGGTGACACCTTACACACTGTGCAATTTAGCACCGCCAACCTCAGTGTCAACGAGAATGGTGGTGCGGCGATTATCACGGCTAAACTCGGCGCGGCATCGGGCGTGACAATTACGGTGAACTATGCCAGCCAAAATGGTACAGCGACGGCTGGCAGTGACTATCGTGCCGTCAATGGCACGCTTATCTTTAAGCCTGGCCAGACCAGCCAAACTTTCTCGGTCGCGATCTTGGAAGATAGCTTAGTGGAAGGCAACGAGACGATCGGGCTGAGCCTGAGCAATCCCACCCATGCGACCCTGGGCGTCCCGGGCCAGGCAACGGTAACGATCATCGATAATGACCTGTTGCCGCCAACCACAGAGCCAACTATCCAATTCAGCGCACCAGCCTATCAGGTGGATGAGCAAGTGGGTATGGCTACGGTCACGGTTATGCTTAGCGCCGTGGCCGATAAAACAGTCAGTGTGAATTATGCCACCAGCAATGGCGCGGCGACAGACAGCGACTACGCGCCGACCAGTGGCGGCTTGGCCTTCCAGCCGGGGCAAATTAGCCAAAGTTTCACCATTCCGATCCTGGATGATGCCCTCGACGAAAATGACGAAACGGTCAACGTGCTCCTGAGCAATGCCAACAATGCGACCTTGGGACTGACGCCCAGCGCCACGCTGACCATTGTGGACAATGACAGCCCCCCGACCGTGGAGTTTGGTGCCGCTATTTATCAAGTCGATGAGGAAAGCCCTAGCGCGTTAATCGAGGTCAAACTTAGCCGCGCTTCGGGCCTGACCGTCACGGTGAATTATCATCTGAACCAGGCCACGGCTACCGGCGCCACCGCTGCTCTATTGGTCTTTACGCCAGGTGAGACAAGCAAGACGCTAGAGATTCCGCTTATTCCTACTGGCAGCACTGGGCCAGCCACAAATGTCGCCGTAACATTGGATCAGCCTCAGAATGCCAGCCTGGGGGCGATCAACACGACTACGTTGACCGTTGTAGCGACCAACTCGGTTAGAATTTTCTTGCCCAGTGTCTTACGTGGGCCATGATGTTTGGTGTTCGATCACAGTTGGTAGGGGCGGCCCCTTGTG
>JAPLGZ010000685.1:0-5024 GCA_026389895.1 Chloroflexota bacterium
GCTCGGGTTGGCGAGAATGGCCCGCGCAATGGCCAGCAATTGGCGCTGGCCCTGGCTGAGATTGCTGGCCCGCTCGGAAAGTTGGGTCTGATAGCCCAGCGGCAATTGACGAATAAAATGATCGGCGTCGGCCAACACGGCTGCTTGGATACATTCGTCATCGCTGGCATCCAGTCGCCCGAAGCGGATATTTTCCAATACCGTGTCTGAAAAGAGAAAGGTGTCTTGCAGCACCAGGCCCAGTTGACGACGCAGATCAGCCTTCTTGATGTCGCGAATATCTACGTCATCAATCGAGATCGCGCCGCCACTGATCTCGTAAAAGCGGGTGAGCAAGTTGATTATTGTCGTCTTGCCGGCGCCGGTCGGCCCGACCAAGGCGAACGTTTCACCGGCTTTGGCTTCCAGCGTCATCTCCTTGATAATCGGCGTACCCGGTTCGTATGAAAATTCTACATGGTCAAAGCGTACTTTGCCCTGGATCTTGTCCAACGCCACAGCGTTAGGCGCATCATCAACTTCGGAAGGCGTGTCGATGATCTCAAAGACGCGTTCGGCCCCAGCCAAAGCGCCTTGAATGGCGTTGTACATGTTGGCCAGTTGGCGCAATGGTTGGATAAAATTCTGCCCGTAGATAATAAACGTGGTGATGATGCCCACGCTGACCAAGCCGCGCAAGGCCAACCAGCCGCCCAACGCGGCCAGCACAATGACGAAAAAGTTGCCCAAGACATTGGTCAGTGGCATCAACAACAAGGCATAACTGTTGGCATAGACACCGGCGCGGAAGACTTCTTGGTTGCGCTGGCGAAATGAAGCCACCACGGCATCGTTGCGCCGGAATGCTTTGACCACCTTTTGACCGCTGATCGCTTCTTCCATCACGGCATTGAGTTCACCCAGGTCGCGCTGTAAATCGCGAAAGCCACGGCGGGTGTAACGGGCCACAAATTGCGTGAACCAAAACATGATCGGCACCACGAGCAGCGCCGACAAGGCCAGCCAGGTATCCAGCGTAAACATTGCAATCAAGATGCCGACCAGCGAGAGCACACTGGCCAACAAGGTCGTCACATTTTGCGAGACGGCCTGGTTGATCGCATCAACGTCGTTGGTCAGGCGGCTCATCAATTGGCCGGCGGGGTTGCGGTCAAAGAAGCTGAGCGACAAGCTTTGCAAATGGCCGAACAGATCGCCGCGCAATTGCTTGAGCGCGCGTTGCGAGATGGCGGCCATCACCCAACCGGCGACGGCCTGGAATAGATTGTTCAACGCATAGACGGCCAGCATGATCAGCGAAATCTTCGCCAAGCCGCCAGCTTGTTTCGGGATGATATAGCGGTCAATCGCGACACCCATTAGGTAAGGGCCGAGCAAACCCAACACGGTATAGATGATGACGCAGACAAAGACACCGATCAGTGCAACGCGAAACGGGTTCAGGTATGGGATCAAGCGAGTGAGGGCATGCCGCGCGTCTTTGGCTTTTTCGATCTTGCCGACAGCCATCGGGTGTCTGGCCTGCACGGTAGTGCGCGCTTCGGGGGCGGCATTGCGTTGGTTAACGGCTTGGGTCATAGGATTGCTGGCTCCATTTCTGTGGCTACAGGTGCTTGCGTGACGGGTCCGCTGCCCAACTGCGAGGCATAGATCTCTTGGTAAATCGGGCTGGACTGCATGAGTTCCCGGTGTGTCCCTTCGGCGGCAATCCGGCCCCGGTCGATCACAACGATCTTGTCGGCCTTTAAGACGGTGCTGATACGCTGTGCCACGACCAGCGTGGTATGTGGACGCATATCATTGTCCAGCGCCGCTTGGATCTTGGTTTCGGTCTCCACGTCGACGGCGCTTGTGCTGTCATCGAGGATTAAAATCTTCGGCTGGGTGAGCAACGCCCGCGCGATGGCGATGCGCTGTTTCTGCCCGCCCGACAAATTGACGCCGCGTTCTTCCACATGGGTGTCATAGCCGTTGGGCAGCGTCAGAATAAAGTTATGCGCCTGGGCCGCTTTGGCTGCGGCAACGACCGCCTCCTCGCTGGCATCCGGCGCGCCATACCGGACATTGTCGCGCACCGTGCCAGAAAAGAGCACGGTCTCTTGGGGCACAATGCTCATCTGGGCGAGCAGTGAATCCTGTTGGAGATCGCGAATGTCCACCTCATCGAGCAAAATTCGTCCACTGGACACGTCATAAAAACGGGGGACCAGATTGACCAGCGTGGTCTTGCCCGCGCCGGTTGCGCCCAAAATAGCGACGGTCTGGCCTGGTTCGGCGATTAGATTGATGCCATCCAGCACCGCTTCATCAGTGTCGCCGTTGTAGTGAAAGCTGACATTTTCAAAAACAATCCGCCCCGGTGAGCCGGCGGGCAAACTTTGCGCTTGCGGCAGTTCTTGAATCTCTGGCACAGTATCCAGCACCTCGTTGATGCGCAGCGCCGAGGCAATCCCGCTCGCCCAGGTGTTGGAGAGAAAGGTCATCATCACCAGCGGCGTCATCGTGGTCAGCAGATAGTTGGTGAAAGCAACAATTTGACCCACGCTTAAGTCACCGCGGATCGTATCCAGCCCGCCCACCCAGATTACGATCACCATGCCAATGTTGATACAGATGGTCAAGACCGGCGACATTGTGGACATAAATTGCATGACCTTCACCGATTGGTCGGTAAAGGCCTCGTTGCTCGTCTCGAAACGTGCGCCCTCAAAATCGGCGCGCACAAATGCCTTGACCAAGCGAGCCCCGGCAACATTTTCCTGCAACACGGTATTGAGCTTGTCTAACTTTTGCTGCACGGCGCGAAAGAACGGTTCCATTCTGACCACAAAAAAGACGATGATCACCGAGGTGACCAATAGGAGTGGCAGCAGGGTCAACGCCAGGCTGCGGCTCGTGTTGAACATCAGGATCAAGCTGCCGATCATCAACATCGGGGCGCGGGTGCCAATGCGCAACGAGATCTGCACCAGGCGTTGAAAGGCGCCACTATCGCTGGAAAGGCGCACCATCAATTGGCCCGTCGGCATACGATCCAAATTGCCATACGATAAGCTTTGAATCTTGAGGAAGATGGCGTCGCGCAGATCGCGGGCCAGGTTCTCGCCGACCTGCACCGAGAAATTGTTGTTGCCGACCGCAATAATGGTGCTCAGCACCGAAATGCCCAGCATCAGCAGGCCGGTCTGGATCACCACCTGTTGATTTTGCTTTTCGATGCCCTGGTCGATAATCCGTTGGATCAAGCGGGGAATCGCGAGGTCGAGGAAGACCAGCGAGGTGAGCAGGGTGAGGGCGACGACCGAGCGCCGCCAATAGGGTTTAACGAACTTAAGCAGTTTGAAGACATCTTTCATGAGAAAGCACCTTGTTGAACGTAGCTGATAAAATTACTTAGGAGCTCGAACTAATAAGCAGTTATCATATAAAAGCTTGATCACTTCTGTCAAACGCCAATAATCGTGTGTGAACACTGACCATTCACAAGGGTGTCCGGCTGTGATAAAATACCCATTAGCATAAATCGGTAAACAACAGAAAGGTAACAGCGTAGATGCCCGGTATTAAAATTGGGCCTTATGAAGTTCGTTTCTATGAATATGACTTGAATGAACGACCCCATGTACATGTACGACGCGAAGGTAAGCAAGCCAAATTCTGGTTAACCCCGATCGAGTTGTTCCAAAACAGGGGCTACGCTGACCATGAATTGAGCAAGATTGAGCAATTGTTGCGCAAAAACCGCCAACGGCTGCTTACCCTGTGGGATGAGGAGATGAAAAAACGATGATTGCAAAGCTAATCGTTGGTGAACCGCCAGAAGCATTGAACGAAGCAGAAGAGATCACACTAACTGTCCCTGTTGTGCTCCCAGAAATGACGGAGATTCGCAAACTCGCCTTTACGCTGCATGCCAAAGGCAAACCCTATGAAGCCGAGTTGGGAGGATGGCCAGTCAGCTATGATCCCGGCTCGCCAGAGCCACCAATCGATTCTAAGTTGACCTTCACGCCAGCCTTGTTTTTCATCGGCGTCTGGCCGATCTGGTATATATCGTTTACCTGGGAATACGGCCAAGACGCCGAGCCGAATGTGCTGGTGGGCGATGAGTATGTTGTGCCCGATACACGTCATGAGACATTGGCAGTCAGTGCAAGGACGCAACGGTTCAACAATGGGCTCTAGATAGAGAGATGGATGGAGAGTCAGCCCAATATAGGTTCGCTTTTCTATTGATTGGTTGCTGCTGTTCACACTTGAAAAGTATCGCTTTACGCTTATCCAACCGGGAGCCCCCAGCATGAGCAAATTTGCCGGGCAGAGCGAGTTGATGGACTAACTCGGCCAACAGTTGATCACGCTAGAACTGGCGATTCCAGGTCTCTATGCCACGGTGCTCAAATTCACCCAAGGGGATGCGGCGACGGCGGCACACAATCGATCAATCGCTCAAAATCCAAAGGGAGATCGGCGACAAAGCTGGCGAAGGCACCACCCTCAATAATATCTCGCAAATCTATGATGCACGCGGCGACTACGAGACTGCCCTGACCTATCTCCAACAATCGCTCAAAATCCGGCAAGAGATCGGCGACGCGGCTGGTTTGTGTGCCACTTTATTTAATATGGGGCACATCTACTGGCAAAACGAGCAAGAGCAAGCGGCGGTGGAGGCGTGGGTGACCGTCTACCGGCTGGCCAAACGAATCAATTTAGCCCAAGTGTTGGCAGCGCTGACCCAGTTGGCGAATTCGTTGGGGTTGGAGGGCGAACTGGAGGGCTGGGAGGCGTTGTCGCAGCAAATGGGTGGCGAGGATGCTTGAGCGATAGGGCACGAACGGTGAGCTTGTCGAACGGGCACTTTCTGTGGCTGTTAGCTGGAGCCCGCTGGGCGCGGTTTCAACCCTGCCTCTGCCAGTTTGATTCTTAGTTAGGTTTGATGGACGCCACTTGGACGATTTGCTCGTTTTCGAGGCGCTGGTAGATCACCAAGTAACGGAGAATTTGCCAGAAGATCAGTTCAT
>JAPLGZ010000685.1:5043-8760 GCA_026389895.1 Chloroflexota bacterium
TTATCATCCAAAAAGTGGGCAGCTTCAAGGCCGTACCAGACTTCCCACATCTACGCCTCGCTTCTGCATTCTTTGGCGCATTTCTGCGCTGGAGACCCAACTGCGATTCGCATTGTTTTGGGCAATATTGTGCCGCGCTTCTTGTAATGCTTCGAGTTGGTTGAGCCGGTTGACAATCTGGTTCCATTCTTGGGGCGAGACAAGGACGCCGGCGGGTTCACTACGACTCATCAACACGACTGGCGCGGATTCGGCCATTTTGAGGATCTTGTCTTGCTGGCGGCGCAACTCACTAATCGGTACGGTTTGGGGTATAGGAATAGGCATACTTGTTTCCTTTCATATTCAAAATTCGCATTGATTGCGATTTTATCATGTCAAACACCAACGCACAAGCGTGGATATTTTCAACGTGATCCCAGCCATGCATTCGTGAATGCCATGCCAAATTGATGCCATTCTTTTATTTCGATCACACCTGCGCCCCAGGCATCACCAGTGGCAACGCGCGCAGCCGCACGCCGGTCGCTTGAAAAATCGCATTGCCAAGCGCCGGCGCGATGGCAATGATCGGCGTTTCACCGGCCCCGACGGAGGGTAATTCCTTGTGGTCGAGCAGGACAACTTCGATCACCGGGATGTCGCCAAAGCGGGGCACGCGATAATCGGCAAAGTTGGGGTTGAGGATGCGGCCATTGGCGAACTGGATGCTTTCAAAGAGCGCGCCGCCCAGCCCTTGGACCACGGCGCCTTCGACCTGCTGGCGCACGTTATCGGGATTGATGATCGCGCCGCAGTCAAAGACCTCGACCACGCGCACCACTTGCACTTGATGGTCAGTTGGGTTGACATAGACCTCGGCGCAGGCCGCCACATACGAGCCTTTGTCATAGCCGCCGGCAATGCCGTAACCGTGCTGGGGGGCGGGCGGCTGGTCCAAGCCAAACGCGGCGGCCGCTGCGGCCAACACGGCGCGCATGCGTTCATCGCGCAAGTTGCGATAGCGCAATTCAAGCGGATCGAGCCCCAACTCGTGCGCCAATTCATCGACCAACGTTTCGCGCGCAAAGTGATTGGCTGGCGCGGCCAATGAACGATAGGAGCCCTGGCGCAGCGGCGCTTCACTCGGTTGATAGGCGATGTGCCGGTGCGGAATCGTATACAACGTTTCGATGCCCGCCGCGCCCGAGTTGTAATTGTGGAAATCCAGCGCCGTGAAGTGACCCGCCTTATCCACCCCACCCGTGACTTCGATCAGACCAGCCGGTCGTAAATAGGCCCAGGTGAATTCCTCCTGGCGCGTCCAGACGAGTTTGACCGCTTGGCCGGTCGCTTTGGCCAGTCGCGCCGCTTCGATGGCCGCTTCACCGGTATGTTTGCCACCGTAGCCGGAACCGGTATCCGGCACAATCACCCGAATCTGATTTTCGGGCAGGCCAAAGACCACGGCCAGTTCGGTGCGCACGCCAAACGGGCGCGAGGTGCCGGTCCAGATGGTCAGTTGTTCGCCCGTCCATTGGGCCAGCGCGGCGCGCGGTTCCAAGGGGGCGTGGGCGATGTAGTCCACCGTATATTGTCGGGAAAGGGTCAAATGGGCCGCGGCCAAGCCGGTTGGCACGGAGCCTTCTTCGGACAAATACGGCCCCTGGCGCCCTTCACCTTCCAATGGGCTGGCCTTCAGATAGTCAAACAGCTCTGCCTGCGACACCTGTAATGGCGTCTTCCAGCGCGTGCGAATCACCTCAATGGCTTGGGTGGCCGTCAACTCGTCGGGGGCAACCACGCCGACAAAGTCACCGTCACGCACCACGGTTACACCGGTTATGGCTTCGGCGGCGCTGGTGTCGATAAAATCGAGTACGGCCTGATAGGCGGGAGGCCGCAACATTTTGCCAACCATCATCTGCGGCAACCGCATATCCGAGGCATAACGGTGGTGCCCGGTGACAAAGGCGCGCCCATTGACTTTGGCCGCCGCTTGACCGGCAATTTTCCAGCTAGCCGGCGGCGTGAGCGGCTGCTCGTCGTTGGCGATGCGCAGGATGTGACGATCGCGGGCAAGTTCGCCATAGGTGGCCATGCGCTCACTCGCTGGATCGTGGACAATGCCCGCCTCGATGTGCAACGTGGCGCGATCTACGTTCCAGGTGGCGGCGGCGAGATCGAGCAGCAGATCTCTGGCCGTCGCGCCCACGCGCCACAATTGCGCGCCGGTAATCGGTGTGGTGCGGCTGCCAAAGGTGCCCCGATCATAGGGCGTGCGGCCAGTGTCACCCAGCACCACGCGCACGGCCTGGGCGGGCACGCGTAGCTCTTCGGCCACAATCTGGGCTAACGAGGTGCGGATATTCTGACCAACCTCGGCCTTGCCCACAAAGACCGTAATACCGCCTTCGCCATCAATCTGCACCCACGGCCCGATCTCGGCCAAGGGGCGCTCTTCGGGGGGCGGGGCGTTGGTCGGTTCGCCAAAGAGGAACGCGGCCAGATCGGGACAGGGATAAGCAACAAAGAGCCCTTCATCAGTGTCAGCAGGGCGATCTTCGGCTGTGTCGAAAAAGGTAGCAGGTTCGGTTGAGGCAATAGCATCAGCCGCTTCACTGTGCGCCGCAGCAATCGCGTCACCCGCTTGCAATTTCTCCGCCGCGATCTGGATGGCGGCCACAATACGCGCATAGGCGCCACAGCGGCAGATGTTGTCTTGCATAAAGTGATTAATTTGCGCCAGGGTAGGTTGCGGGTGCGCCTGCAGCAAGGCCACCGCCGACATCAGCATGCCAGAGGTGCAATAGCCACATTGCAGCGCGCCCGTGGCCAGGAAAGCGGCCTGCAACGGGTGCAGTTGGCCGGCTTTTTCCAACCCTTCCACGGTGGTCAGTTGATGGCCAATCGCGCCGCCCACGGCGAGGCTACAAGCTTGCACCGGCTTTCCATCCATGAGCAAGGTACACGCCCCACACTTGCCTTGACCACAGCCATATTTCGTGCCGGTCAGTTCGGTCTCATCGCGCAGCACGCTGAGCAAGGTGCGCTCGGGATCGACCTCTAGTGGGTAGGCGTTGCCATTGATCTGAAGTTCTAGGTGCATGAGCATTGGAGGCTCTCCTTTCATCGAGACGCATGCCCTTTTAGATTCGCTGCGAACACGCGTTGGGGCTGCACAAAACCGTGTAATCGCACGCAAAGGCATAGTGATTGATGATGTTTAAGCAAATAAACAGGTAACGGCTCAGCCAACCTGCTGTTGGTGTTTAACCAAATCAAGCGGTAACGGCCCAGCCAACCTGCTTCAGCAGGTTTCCCGTAGCAGTAGCAGGCGGCGGTTTTAACCGCTGCGGCACGCCCGCCAATGGCCGAATTAAATTTTTAAACATCATAAAGCACGCGCGACATCTGCAAAACCGCATATCTTACTCACGTTACGCAGGTAAGCGGAAAAAGACATTACACAGAGAAAAAGCTTACACAGAGGGAAATTAAAGCTTACCGATGCGCCTTTCTCTGTGCATCCTCCGTGCCCTCTGTGTAACGCCTTTGCCTATATATCTTATCTTAAAACAGCCCCTGCGCCTGTAGCCAATCACCAAAGCGCTCAATCCAGCGATCCGAGGGCAGATTTTGCGTGTGCATGCCGAAACCGTGCCCACCTTTGGCATAGATGTGCAGTTCAACCGGACGACCGGCGGCTTTCCAAGTGGAATAGAGTTGCACGCTGCA
>JAPLGZ010000686.1 GCA_026389895.1 Chloroflexota bacterium
GGCGGGATCTGGCCGCATGACATGCACGCGATCCGCGGCATGTAAATAAATAGGGGCGTTCCCGAACGCGTGACTCCACTCCACCATAGATGAATAATAATGGGGATGCGAGATCGCAATCGCTGCCAGCCCACCCAGCGCTTGCACCGCCGCCACGGTTGCATCATCGATCAGGCTAAGGCAATCCCACAGCACATTGCCGGTGGGTGCTTGCACGAGCAGGGCGCGCTGCCCAATCGCAAAGGCCGGTTCGCTGCCAATTTCGGTCAGATTAGGTTCCGCTAGTTTTGTGCTGTTATGGCGCTCGGCGCGCAACTCTGTCAGCGTCGTCCATTGCTGGCCCGCCCAGCCGATATATTGGCGTTCATCTTCGCAGATTGGGCAGTGTGCTGGCGGTTCATCGGTGGCCGCAAACTGGGTGCCACAGGTCTTACAGATAAAGTTTGTCATCTTGCATCCTTTGTTATGATTTAAAGTAACAACGAACCCCACCCTAACCCTCCCCTGGTAAGGGAGGGAACTGTTTGGTGGATAGAGTGATCGACGTGGTCTGTCCCTGATCTGTCCCCTCCCTCGTTTTGGGAGCGGGAGCCCCTAGGGCGCGGGTGGAGTGTTTGGCCATTACATTACGATTTAAACTGGATTGAGCGTCAACCCCATGCCGAACCCTCGCAGCGCGTCCGCCCCCGATGTTGCACCCGCGGCGAGGATACGCGCGATCGCCTGCTGAATGGGTGCCTGGTCCGCTTTTTCTAGCGCGTTGGCTAACTGATGCCAAGCCGCGCCAAATTCACCACGTCCGGCCGCGTGCAACCATTGCCCACTCAGGCGTGTCGTCCGTTGGGCTGCGGCGTTGCCAATGGCGGCGCAAATCGCGGCGCTGATCAAATTTTGGGCCAGCCTGGGTGGATGCAGGGTAAACGCCGCCATCAGACCGAGCAGGAAATCATCCCCGGCGGGCGTCAAACCGGGGCCTAACCCCGCCAATTGTTGCGCGGCCTGGATGATTTGCGCCTGTTCCCCTTGTTGCAACCCCTGGCATAGCTGTTCGATCAAAGGTGCGGCAAGCGTTGCCAACGTTTGCCTGGCACTTGGCGTGGACGTAAACAGCGGTGAATCAATCATTTGGATTTTTTCGTGTAGCCATGATAGGGTGTGACTACGAAGTGTCACCGGTTCTAAGTGAGGCTCCCATAACTTGGCTGAGTGCAAATCAAGGCTAGCTTCAGAAAAATGGAGAAAATTATCCGCAACGTGAACGATTTCATTCGCTTCACGTTGCCGTAATATGGCCGCTGGCATGACCACGTGAAAAGGCCCGTTGCCGTGCTGTTGATCAACTAAGGCCATCCACTCGCCTTCGCTGGATAACAAATTGCAGGCATGGGTATGTGTGCTAAAGACGCGCCACGAACGCGCCGGGAGAGCAAAATAGGTGCGCAGGTTGCGGCTATAAGAAGTGGCGCGCCGGATGGGGAGGGATGATGGGATTGGTGGCATAAAATGATTACATAATTGGAGATGGGGAGACAAGGAGACACGAGACAGGGGGACGCAACAATTCTTTCCCTGTCTCGTGTCTCCCCCTAAGAAAAAGGCAGTAGGGTTGAAACCCGCGCCCCAGCGATTAGGATCTTAGTCGCTGAGGCTTCGTCATGAGCTCAGCCGCGGGTTTTAACCCTGCTGCTATTCCCCGCCTGCTGTTACTTCGACTTTCTGTTTCTCAAACGTCTCACCCTTCGTGTCTGCATCAGTCAAGCTATCCAGCGCCTTTTGTGCTAGATCCGTGCGCACCGCGCCGGCGTCCGGCGCCTTTTGTAACACTTTAAATTGGGTTGAGATGTCAACGGTCTGTTTGTAGAGGGTATCATCCAGCATGCCAATGCCATTCGCCGAAGGCCAGATCAAGGCGTTGACTTCATTGAGCTGCCAGCGCATATGGCCTTCGCCCAGTGTGGAACCGTTTTTCAAGACAATTTGGACACATTCATCGGCATGGTCGCGGCAGAAGATCCAACCTTTGAACGAAGCGCTCAGGAACTTTACGGCGGTATCTTCATTGCCTGCTTCTTTGAGCCAGGATTCACGCGCAAAAATATGATCTTGCAACATCGCCGTGCCCACATCGTTGAAGTTGATCACATTGAGATCTTCGGGTTGGTAGAGTTTGCCGGTGGCTGGATTGGTAGCTTCCAACACTTGGGCATACTCGTTGTAGATCATTGCTTCGGCAGCGTCGATCTCTTTGTTGAGCAAGAGCGACATATCGAAGGGCTGTTGAACAATGGTCACTTGTTTGGCGTCGTCGGGCTCGATGCCAACTTTGCGCATCGCAGCAAACAGTTCAAATTCGTTGCCAAACCCCCATGTGCCCACGCGTTTGTTCTTCCAATCTTCGGGCTTGGTGATATTGCTATCTTTCCACGAAATTTCCAATGTACCGCTGCGTTGGAAGATCTGGGCGATATTGACTAAATCCGCCCCCTGTTCGCGCGAAGCCAACATTTTTGGCACCCAGGCAATGCCAAACTCCGCGCCATTCGCCGCGACTACGGTCTGGGGTACAATGTCGGGGCCACCTTCCAAAATAGTCACATCGAGACCGGCATCTTTGTAATAACCCTGGTCCAGCGCCGCATAATAACCCGCAAATTGGGCTTGCGTCA
>JAPLGZ010000836.1 GCA_026389895.1 Chloroflexota bacterium
CGGCTGGCTCCAGAACGCGTTTAGGTTGTTATGTTCGTTGCTCATTCGCTTCTCTGAAACTAGTTTCCGCCTATGGGGTTAGCTAGCCAAGGCTGCTGTTCACGATAGTCTATCGCTGGCGATGCTTCGTATGCTTGAGCACAAATAAATCTATAGCCCAGTCGCGGGAGCCCTTAGGGTGCGGTTTCAACCTGAGGGCTGGAAAAGGGCGCTGCTCTTAGTCACCCCTGGCCCCTTCTGGCCTGGCAATTGGTGGATCTTGGCGAAAGGTGGCTTCAAAACCCGCGATTAGCGCTGTCTTCTCCGCGTCGGTCAGTTTGGCTTCTGGGTGCATGAGTAAAAAATCCCAGAGCGGCATTTCGTTATTCTTGATATTTTTTACAACTTCATCCAACTCTGTATTTGGTTTGTCCCATTCTGAAAAGTTGAGTCGACCGCGCCCTTCATTGATGTGATCTGCCAGGAACAAAGAGACTGGCGCCACATAGCCATACCAGGGCCAGGTCGTTTCGTTGCTGTGACAGTCGCTACAGGCCCGTTGCGCCAGCGCACGTGTGGCGGGCGAATCCCATTTCACCTCACGCGTGACGGGGGGATTTGTGCGATTTACTGGAATCAGTTGTATTGCGATTAGAATAATGATGACGGCGATGCCGATTCTTTTTAACCACTTTTTCATCTGGCTGTCCTATGTAATTTTATTGGCAATAGTTGAGTTTTTTGGTTTTAGGGTCAGGGCCAGGCTGAATAGCTGGTATTACCTAAAAAAATGGTGGCGGATTTTTGCCACAATCTGCGGCTCAGTCAGCTTGTCAGCCGCTTCAATGGCAACAATCCGGCCATTCAGTTTGTCGTGCGTCATCTGCTTTTCAAGCTCGCCCTTGGCTTCGCCGGGGCCCAAGATAAAAATCGAATCGGCATTGCGAATGGTTGCGATGATCTCGGCGTAATATTGGTGAAGATGTTCGCCAAAGCGCCGATCTCGCCGGTCTTCGGGTGAACCTTCCGGAGAACCGGACGAAAAGCGCGTATGTTTCTCCGCGTCCGAACTGATCCGTTTGACCTCTTCTCCCTCATCCATGACTGTGACGATCACGGCTTCGCGATGGTCAATCCACACACCTACTTCTTTTTTCATCATTTCTCTCCTTGATCGATTCCGCCTGCTGAAGTTTGAGTGTCAGCTGCACACAGTTCCTGCGCTATCATACTCACCAGGTGGCTTGAAAGCCCCCGTCATCTTGTGAGTTTATCATCTGGCCACTTGACCAGTTTTTTGCGTTTCGGTTCGCTTGCCTGTTCAATCACTTGTTGCGCCCTGGCCAAGGCTTCCACTTGGGTGATTGTATGCTTGCCCTTGGGGGCCTGTTCGGCCTCCTTCTCCATCTGGGCCCATTGGGTGTAATGGTCGGGGGATTCGTTGAGGTGCGTTCGTACGACTTTGCCCACGCGGATCGGGTCATCGCTGGCAAAATTCGTCACTGGGTTATAGGTCCCGAGCACGACAACGTCACGCCGGGCGTCACCAGTTCGAGCAAGGCGCTCGCCGAACTATGGTAGCATTGATTTCCGAGTAAAGAGCCTAATCAGCAAATTTGCTAGGAACGCAATTCGATGGTAGAGGTAGAGGAGACCAACGTCCAGGGCGTGCCAATGCGCACGAGCAGAAAGCGATCCAAACCGTACCAGCCAGCTACTTTCCAGGCCAATGTCAACAAGATCGCCAGCGTGAAGAGTACGGCATTGCTGCTCGCAGACCCGGCCATGATGAAGTTCCAATTCAACCGCGCGCCCCCAAAGGCAGCCAGGCCAACAAACGCCCCACGATGAGCGCCACCCCAATGGCCAATTCGCCAAAAGTGATCACTTTGGCGAACCAGGTGTACCAACCCTGATCGAGCATGAACTGGATAAAGCTCCGATACCAATCGTAGCTAATGGCTGGCTTGCCGGTTGCTGGGATGTTAACGGCGCCAGTCCAGAAGCCCTTGAGTGCAGCGCCTGTCTGCACCCAGGCTGGATGTTAAATTTTTCCCAGCCCGCCGTGAGCCATTGCCACCCCAGATAGACCCGGATGATCAGCCATAGCCAGGAGAGCCGCGTGCTGCTAAAGAGCAGGCGGGCCAAAGGTGGGTCGGAAATGATCCCCCATTCGGTTGGTTACTGACTGGTTACTTGGCCACAGATGGACGAAGCACTGGTTGAGATGCCATATTAATTTTCCTTACTAGAATATGGGAAACAGAATAGTTGAAATACGCATAGATGACCGATCTGACGATGTCATCTATGCGTATTTTCGGCCTGGCTTTAACGCTTGGCGGCATCTTTGACATGCGCCGTCGCGGCGGCGATGTTCGCGGCGGCGGCGTTGAGATCCGCTTTGGCGTTTTCCTCCTGATCTGTATGGCTTTGCGTGAATTTGTTCCACTCTGTCTGGGCCTGCTCTTTGGTATAGCCATAGCGTTCTTGGAGCGCGCCCTGCATCTTGTCGGCGTTGCCATCTGCTTGGAGCAGGTCGTCATCAGTGAGTTTGCCAAAGGCTGTCTTGATATTGCCGCGTAGTTGTTTCCATTGGCCTTGTAAGGTATCGTTGTTCATATAATAATTCTCCTATTGCTTAAAAAATATATCTACGAAAAGCCCCACTTTCGTTGGTGGGCTCCGGTCAAATGATGAGCCGCCGCGCCGCGCGACGGCCCACCAATGTGCGCCAGTTGAGGCACCATAGTTTGTCTCTTCTGGTAGAATTTGGTAGCGTATGTATAAGTTACATCTTTAGCGGGATTGCCACGTTGACCACTGCCTGGCGCGCAATCATGGCGGCCTGTTGGCGGGTGCGGACGCCAAGCTTATCCAAGATGTTGTGGACATGATTCTTGACGGTGCCCAATTCAATACACAAGGTGTCGCCAATCCCCCGGTTAGTGTAGCGCTGCTCAATCAAGCCGAGCACCTCACATTCGCGCTCGCTCAGTTCGGCGTATAGGGTGTTTGGGTTCAGCGCCTGGATGCCGCGCGTCTCGACGATCTGTTGCTTCAGTTGGTCGATGCGGGTGATGAGCGCCGCGGCCAGTGAAGGCGAAATCATGCATTCGCCGCGCGTCGCCCGGCGAACTTTCTCGATGAGTGTAGCCAATGATTCATTAGCGTGGACATAGCCCGCAACGCCTGCTTCCAGCCAATATATAATTAGCGCTTTTGCTTCCACCAACCCGGTGATTAAGACTTTGATCGAATTCGGCATGTTCGTCGCGGCGCGTGTCAGCCTCGCGGCGCCATTCTGCGGTAAGGTGACACTGACCAACAGCACATCACATTTGACTTCCTTGAGCAGCGTAAGCGCCGCCGTTGTTGTATATGCACAGGCGACTATTTCAATATCTGACTCACTGCCTAAAACGCTGGCCATTAAATCCGCTGTAAGCCGCACTTCATGCGCAACTAAGAGTCGTATCATGACGTTTCTCCTGTAAATTATAGGGATAGAGGCTCTGTGCTGGGAATTCAATCAGCCGAACATAGGCGTCTAATAGGTGAATGAAACCTGAAAATTCTTCTCGGCTGGATTTCAGAAAATATCCGGCGATGTGTTCGTTATAAGCAGCGATTTTGTCTTCCTCGTTATTGGAGGTGGTCAGCACGAAGACAATACTCTGCTGTAGAGCAACGTCTTGGCGTAGGGCTTGGAGAAACTCGATCCCATTCATGCGTGGCATGTTTATGTCTAACAGAATGAGGTAGGGCTGGGCAAGGCCAGGATAATTGCCCTCGCCGCGGAGTATCTGTAAAGCTTCGAGCCCATCGCTTGCGCGCGAGAGTGGATGGCCGATGTGCTGTTTGTGGAATGCTCGTTGGATGATTTCCGCATCGATTTCATCATCTTCCACCAATAGAATCTGAATTGGATAACTTGGCATGGTCTGCGGCCTTTTCGATTTTGATCTGGTCAGCGCAGATTCCGCTTCTCGGATGTTTATGCGTGTAGGCCCAGTATACGACCAACTTCATGGATCCTCTAGCAGGAAAGCTGGATCAGGGTTGCCAGGAAAGTCTACTAATCGTGGGAGAAGGTGTAATAAGTGTGGGCAAAGGTGTAAGCAGAAGGGGTGTGGATGGGTGGAACGGTCTATGAGGAGGCGCGCCGATAGTGGGGTGTCAATAAGTATTTAGTAGACGGCATCCGGTTGGCTGTGTTCAGTGGCCCAATTCCAGTGGCGTCTAAAATGGGGGGAGCTGTCTACTGACTACTTGTCCTATTCCAACACAATAATACCCTGTTGGATGGCAAATTTGACGAGGCTGGGCAAGTCGGTAATCCCCAGTTTCTGCATGAGGCGGCTACGATAACTCTCGATGGTCTTCGGGGAGAGAAAAAGTGCTTCAGCAATGGTGGCGCTTGATTGCCCCTCCACAACGAGTTGCAGCACCTCTCGCTCGCGGCTGGACAATTGCGCTAACAAATTGACTTTCTCTCCATGCGCAGACTGTTCCAGATAATCGTTGAGCAACTCCTCGGTAATTTTCGGGCTCAAGTGCCGCCGTCCCGCATACACTGTGTGAATCGCTTCGATCAGCTCGTCACCGGCGGCTTCTTTTAGCACATAGCCGCGCGCCCCGGCCTGCAGCGCATGGTAGATGTGGTCACGGCTAGCGTACATCGAGAGAATGATGACTTGGGTGGCCGGCCACACTTCATGGATTTTGCGGGTCGCTTCGATCCCATTTAGTTCGGGCATGGCGATGTCAAGCACTGCGATATCAGGATGCAACAGGATAACTTCACGCACCGCCTCGCGCCCGTTCGCCACTTCACCCACCACGGCGAGACTCGTCTGGGCATTGATTAAGAGCCGTAAACCGGCACGCACGATCCCATGATCGTCTGCCAAGATAATTTTGATCGTCATCTTGCTACCTCTACCCAGACCACTACACCATCGCCCAACAGCGATTCGAGCCAAAAGCGGCCACCAATCGCCGTCGCCCGCTCGCCCATTGTCAGTACGCCCCACCCTTGCGGATGGGCATGATCGATCTTCGTTGGGTCCAACCCGACCCCATTGTCCGCAATGCTCAAGTAAATATGCTGGGCATCCGCCGTCAATGTTACAGTGACCCGGGTCGCTCGTGCATGTTTGATGACATTGTTCAACGCTTCTTGGGTAATGCGGAATAATCCCAGAGCGATCTGCTCGGTGAGCCGCGGCTCTGGTTCATTGCCTTGGATATGAATGACGAGGTCGGTGCGCCGCGCCAACTGGGCCGTGTACCATTTTAAGGTAGTCAGCAACCCATAATCGTCTAGCATGGGGGGGCGTAGATCAGCCATCACATCACGGATTAGTTCGGTCATTTGCCCCACCAGCGTGCGCATGTCTTGGATGCTTACCTCAAGCGGATCAACTGTTGGTTGGCGGTCGTGCAATTGACTCTGAACGAGCCTCAGGTTCAGACTCAGCGCGGTTAAATTCTGACCCACCCGATCATGGAGTTCGCGGGCAATCTCTTTGCGTTCGTTTTCCTGGGCTGCGGCTAATTTTGTGTTTAAGCTGCGCAACAAATCGCCTTGGCGTGCCACTTCTTTGAAGAGATCGGCATTGCGCTTCTCATCCTGCTTACGTTGGCGAATGTCACGATTGATGATCAAGTAACCGCTCAATTGGCCATCTTCCCCATGCAAGGCCATCGTGAGCCCTTCGGTGTCAATTGCTGTGCCATCCCGATGATAGGTGATGATTTCCGTTCCATAGCGCCCCGTGTCCGCCAACTCGCGCAGGGCCACACTTCGGAATTCGGCGTCGCCCGATGTTACGATCGCATTCACCTGGTGGCCGATCACCTCGTCGGCTTGCCAACCATACATCTGCTCTGCCCCCTTGTTCCAAACGGTCAGTTTGAAGTGTGGATCAGTGGCAAAGACGGCATCATGCATGTTCGCCAACAAGTGGGCGTGATAGGCCAGTTGCTGTTCGCCTTGTTTCCGTTCGGTGATATCGACTAAGGTGATCACAATCCCGTCGATCTGATCGTCGGCGGTGCGATAGGGCAACAGCCGCAGGAGACACCAACGCCCTCCTTCGCTGCTCACCTCGCGCTGGAGCGATGCATGGGTGCGTAGCACCGTAGCCGCGTCTTCGAGCAAGTCTGGATAGGCCAGTTTATGCGTAATATGGGCCAACGGTCGTTCTTGGTCTGTGGCCAATATATTGAAAAAATGGCTAACATGGGGGGTGAACTGCTTGATGCGCAACTGGCGATCCAGAAAGAGAATGGCGATGTCGGTGGCCGTCAGCAGGTTTTGCAGATCACTGTTGGCACGGTTGAGCTCTGCAAGCTTGCGTTTTAACTCGGTATTGACCGCAATCAACTCCTCGTTCATCGACTGCAATTCTTCTTTACTGGTCTCCAATTCTTCCGTCGTCGAGTGTAACTCCTCGTTCATCGAGAGGAGTTCCTCGTTGGTGGCGCGCATATTCTCTTTAGAAATTTCAAATTGCTCGATGGTGGTGCTCAACCGTTGTTTGAACTGCGCCAGCTCTTCGGCCTGGATGTGGTTAAGGGTGCTGACGGCTTCGTTGGCTGGTGGTTCAGCGGTGGCTGGCACCGCCCGCTCGTCGAAGAGCACGAGCATATAGCCCTGTAACGCCGCTTCCAGCGCCGGCCGGAGGCTCAGACTCACATAGCGAGGTTCGCCCTCAAGTTTCATCTGGATCGCCTTCACGTCGGTCGCTTGCTGCTCGGTAAAGGCAGTATAAAGCGCCGCAGTAAGCTCGTTATACAACTCTGGACGAATGCGCTTGAGCACGTGATTGGTGAGTTCTCCGCCAGCCTGCTGTAAATAGCGGCCGGCATGCTCGGACAAATGAACGATGGTATAGTCGGCGTTGATGAGCATGCTTGGCGGTGCATAGCGTTCCAGCATTTGTTGGTGGAGATCACCCAGGCTGCCCGACCCTGGGGCGACGGCTGGCGTAGTTTTGGGCCAGCCGGCTCGGCTGGGTGAACCAAGGGTCAAGTTGGGCAGGCGCGGGAGCGGCGGCACCGCTATTTGGCGTTGAAAGAGACAGTGCGATTTGCTGATCTCGTGGAAGAGTTGGGCCTCGGCCAGCGTTTCCGCCGTGCCGAGCCAGAGGTAACCTTGGGGGTGCAGGGCATAATGAAAGAGTTCAAAGAGTTGGCGTTGGACATTGCGCTGGAGGTAGATCAACAAATTACGACAGACAATCAGATCGAGCTTAGAGAAAGGCGGATCTTTGAGCAGATTATGTGGCGCAAAGATGACCAGCTCGCGCAGTTCGCGTTTCACCTGATAGCCCCCCCGTTTCTGCGTAAAAAAGCGCGCCAGCCGTTCGGGTGAGACCTGCGCTTGGATCGCCTCGCTATAGAACCCTTCGCGGGCAATCCGGAGGGCGCGTTCGTTTAGATCGGTGGCGAAAATTTGGATGGCGGATTCATGCCTGAGGTAATCGGTCTGCTCTGCCAGCAGGATCGCCAGCGAATAGGCCTCCTCGCCGGTCGCGCAACCGGCCACCCAGACGCGCACCCGGTCATCGGCGTCTTTGCCCGTAAACAGGTGGGAGATAACAAGCTGGTTCAACTCTTCAAAAGCTTCCATGTCACGAAAGAATTGTGTGACGCTAATCAGAAAATCCTGACAGAGAAGCTCGCCTTCCGCCGGGTGTTCCCGGAGAAAGGGTAGGTAATCCTCAAGGGCTTCAATCTGGTGAATTTGCATCCGGCGTCGGATCCGGCGGACAAGGGTGGCATGCTTGTAGCGGGCAAAGTCTTGCCCCGTCTGAACCCGTAGGTAAGTCAGAATCTGTTCGAGCGAGCCTGATCCGGTGTTGCTCTCTTGGGTGGTGGCTGGCGTCTGAATGCGCGAAGCGTTGGCGGCATACGCGATCAGCTGGGCGGGTATGCTTTTGATCGGTAAGATAAAATCCGCTACCCCGCTCGCGATCGCACTCTGGGGCATCCCATCATAGCTCGCATCCGCCGGCTCCTGCACGACGGTCAGGCCGCCTTCTACTCTAATACACTGGAGGCCAATCGTCCCATCCGAGCCAGTCCCAGAAAGGATAATGCCAATCGCCTTCTCTGCATGGGTGGCAGCCAGCGTGCGGAAGAAATGATCGATAGGCATACGTTCGCGCCGCGCTTCTTCGAGCAGCGAGAGACGAAGATGCGAATCGATCGTGGCAATATTCCGGTTGGGTGGGATCACATACACCTGGTTGGGCGTAATGAGAATCGCCTCCGTCACCTGGACGACAGGCATCGTCGTGCAAGGCTGAAGCAGCGCCGCCAGGTGGCTTTCATGTTTTGGGGCCAGATGCGTCACAACGACAAAGGCCATGCCACTGGTCGTGGGCATCTGCTCGAAGAAACGTTGCAGAGCTTCTAGTCCACCAGCTGAGGCACCGATGCCAACCACAATAAAGGGCTCAGTATTTGCTGGGCGCACGTTCGTCTCCTGAAATCTAGCTGGTGTGAAGCCGCTTATTTACCTGATGCTGTTCCGAGAAATAGGGATACGAGCCGTATGCGGAAAATGGGCCAGGCTCTCTTGCGTCATACCTCGATTGGTTGGCCTATTCCCCGAATGTTTGCGCTGATCAAACTCGTCGATTTATTTCTTCGGAATGGCCTTACGCAGGAGAGCGATTACACGGCAGAGCAGGACAAATTTTTGCGTGGCGCGGTGTAACCTAAGCTGATTAGTCTTTATTCGTTAAACAAGACTTTACTCGACAACGGTCGATTATTTACCCTGTCACTATTGTATACCATAACTAATATATATGTACATCATAAGATATATATCATGATACACACGCTGTTAGATTTGCTGTCTGCGCCAAACTATAGCTCGATAGGGTAGGGGGTCTTACCTGAAGTAAATCGTACTCCACGCTGGGGCGCTTTGGGCTTTTTATTAGCCTATCGTCATTATACGCTCAGAATCATAGAAATTCTAACGGGAAAGTAGGTGCGTTGTTGTGGGGAAAGTTGGTGAAAATAGTGGATAAATGAGCCACGAAGCCGCCACCCTTATGCATCTCTCTCTCAGTTTTATATACCTTACAACTTATGTTTTTATATACCTTACAACTTATGTTTTTATATACCTTACAACTTATGTTTTTATATACCTTACAACTTATGTTTTTATATACCTTACAACTTATGTTTTTATAACAACTTATGTTATTGTAGATGTACAAAGGTAGGTAGGCGCCATCTAAGCTTCTGGCTGTATGTTGGCTACGCTTACCGCCTATTTGTTCACGGTTAAGATCGGCTAGAGGAGATTAAAACTTATGACGACCGCTTCTACCCGCACCATTCGCCACATAAACGCACCGCGGACCAACGTCTATCACGCGCTGCTCGATGCGCAGGCCGTCGCAACTTGGATGGTGCCGACTGGCATGACCAGCCACGTGCATGTGTTCGACCCCCGTGAAGGCGGTTCGTTCCGCATCTCGCTCACCTACGACGCGCCGACCCGCGCTGGTAAGACAAGCGCTCACACCGATACGTACCACGGCCACTTCGTCAAGCTTGTGCCAAATGAGCAGGTGATGGAGGTGATGGAGTTTGAGACCGATGATCCTTCCATGCGTGGCGAGATGACCGTTACTTTTACGCTCACCGATGCGGATGGCGGCACAGATATACTCGGCATACACGACAATCTGCCGCCTGGCGTCCCACCCGCCGACAACGAAACCGGCTGGCGGATGGCGTTTGATAAACTCGCCGCCCTCGTCGAGGCAGGCTAGCACGTGCAAGCGTTCATGGCTAAACTTGTCCTACGTGTGTGGGGAATACAGCTTTAGGGATCGCCGATCCGCCGGCGATCCCTGTTCACCCCCACGTGTGTGGGGAATGCGGTGCAGGCGCTTCACTCGCCACGCCAACCCTCGTGGCTGCTGCTTATTTAGGTTTGGAGCGTCTGTTGCTCGATTTGGGCCAGAAAACTTTCGGCGATATTGTTGTGGTGGGCCAACAACTGTTCACGCGCCAACGTGACATCGCGCTGTTTGAGCGCGGCGAGAATGGCGGCGTGCTCGGCGACGGTGCCAGGCTGAATTTCTGAGATGGCGATATGCCGATCACTGGCATGGAGCCGCACTTTCCAGGTGATCTCAAACAACTGCGCCGCCAATGGATTGCCGCACCGGTTGTATAACAGCGCATGAAAAGCGTGATCTTCTTGGTAGAAATTGGCATTGTCAGAGCCGCCTTCGACCATGCGTTGGACAATGGCCTCTAACGCCACGAGGTCTTCTGGTTGCAGGTTTTGAATGGCGTCTTTGATAAAGAAATCATCGAGCGCCTTACGAATTTCCAGTACCTGCATAATATTATGGCCGTGAAAAACGAGACCATAGGAAAGCCCATTGAGGATCGGCTCAAAGTTAAATTCACGCACCACCCGCCCAACCCCCTGATGGCTCTCGACGATCCCCAACGCTTCTAAGCGCCGAAAGGTCTCGCGCACCGCCGTGCGCCCCACTTGCAAAGCCACCGCCAGTTGCTCCTCGGTCGGCAGTTTATCGCCAGGGCGCAATTGATTCTGGAGAATATATTCTTTGATCCGGTTTTCAATTAGTGTAATCCGATCGAGATCTTCAATCGGTTGCATAGCTTCTAGACGCATTCAGGTTCCAATTTGGCACAAAGCGATCAATTTAGGGCAAATCGAGCAGATTTTAGCGATTTGACGAGGTTGCATTCATGCAGTAAGATAGCCAATAGTTGTATGTTGTCATGCAACTGACAAGTAACTCATGTTTGTAAATCATACTTACAATGGGAGAGATTGTCAACATTCCCACGCATAAGGCTAATGGTCCAGCCAACGGCAGCAAAATTTGTGGCGCGTTTTCTGGCTGACCATTGGCCCTCCTTCTCCTGTTGCAACGTCGCCTGGGGAAAGCTTACCTTGATTGAACATCCTTACATTTGGTCCTATTTTTCATACACAGGAGGAACTCTTGATGGAAAAGCGAAAACTCACGCGACGCGATTTTATGAAGATCTCTTCGGCCACAGCGGTCAGTGTTTATGTGGCTGGGCTGCTGGCGGCCTGCGCGCCGGTTGCTACGCCCAGCACGACCCCGGTAGCCGCACCAGCCGCCGCGGCAGGGGTGGCCAGCGCCGCGGACACACTAACCTTTGCCACCGATTCACCCTGGGGCACCTTTAGCCCTTTTCGGCCCACCTATCAGTATGGCTACAGCAGCAACTACATTGCCATGCTAACCCACAGCCGGCTCTTTGACCTGGATCACAACAACGAGCCAAAGGCCGATCTGGCGACAGAATGGACGGTCTCCGACGATGCCACCGTCTACACCTTTAAATTGCGCCAAGATGCGAAATGGCATGACGGCCAGCCGTTGACGGCCAAGGATGTAGCGTCGACGGTCAAGTTTATGATGACGAAGGCGACCAACATCAACCCCACGCGCTGGACCAGTAACCTCAAGGGCGGCCAGGCGTTCTATGATGGCACCGCCACCGAATTAACAGGCGTGGAGATTCCCGACGATTACACGGTGATCTTCACCTTAGAGAAACCGGCGATTGGTTGGCACTTCGCTGCCATTACCGATCTACAAATTTTGCCCGACCACATTTTTAAAGATGTAAAACCGGCCGATATTGTCGAACATCATGCGCCCGCCTGGTATACCCCTGAACTGAACATCGGCTCGGGTCCCTTCAAATTTGTGCAGGCCAAACGCGACCAATTTGTCGAAATTGTGCGCAACGATGATTATTATGGCGGCAAACCCAAGGTGGCGCGCATTCTCTACAAAAACTTTGGCACCGCGGACACCCAGTTTATCGCCTTGCAGAAGGGCGAATTAGATGTCTGGAACGTGCCGCAAGATTTCTATGAGCAGGCCAAGCAGCTGCCAAATGTGGATGTTCACCTGGTCGACCGCAGCTATATTCGCGTCTTCTTGCTCAATTACGAATCACCCAAACTCGCCGATAAGCGGGTGCGCCAAGCGTTGGCCTACGCGATTGACCGGCAGGGGCTCTGCGATACGCTCTATTCCGGGTTGTGCAAGCCGTATAACTCCTATATGGAAATTGGTAGTTGGCTCGCGCCGAACCTCAACCAATATGAATACAACCCCGACAAGGCCAAGGAATTGCTGGCCGCCGCCCAAGCCGAGGGCAAATGGGACCCCAACAACGAACTCAAGTTGGTTTGGTATTACCCCGACGCCTTACACAAGGACATCATGGCTGCCGTTCAACAAAATCTGGCCCAGGTCGGCGTCAAGGTCCAATTGCAGTTCTTGGAAGGCACATCGGCCACCACGGCCCAAACCGCCTGCGAATTTGATATGTACTACCAAGGCTGGGGTTTCTCTTTCCCCGAAGACTATAACTCCTTCTTTACCGATGCAAAGCGCTGCACGACGCCGTGGGATGATCCAGAGGCTACCGAACTTTTCAAAAAGACCGTCACAACGGTCGATGAAAAAGAACGACGCGCCATTCACAATCAGATCCAAGTCAAGTTGAATGAGGAATTGCCGATGCTGCCCTTCCTGCAATTTAAGGGTGTCGCTGCGCTCAATAAACGTGTGGGTGGCTTCGACGATGACGCACTATGGCACCTCTTCTATCAATGGAACAATGGCTACAACAACGCCGTGAACTGGTCGGTGTCGGCATAGAGCAGAGATAATAGGGCAGTTTTGACGTAAAGCTTGTCGGCTCGTTCGATAGAGAGGGAGACAAGGCGACACGAGACAGGGAGAGAGCAACTGTAACTCCTTGTCTCCCTCTCTCGTGTCGCCCCTTCTAAAATAAGGTTGGATCATTGCGAACTTACATCCTACGGCGTTTGGCGATTTCGCTGCCGATTTTGTTGGGGTTAACCGTTGTCACCTTCATCTTTACCGAATTGATGCCCGGTGATTTTGTCGACTCATTGGTGCCGCCCACGGCCATCGTTGCCTATACGCCTGCACAACTGCAAGCGATGCGCGAGAATTATGGGCTGAACAAACCGGCCTATGTGCGCTACTTCATCTGGCTGCGCGAACTGGCGCGCGGCAATCTGGGCCATTCCTTGATTTCTGGCGCACCAGTAACCGATGAGATTATGGAGCGGCTACCCGCTACGCTGGAGCTAACCGCAACTTCCTTACTCTTTGGCATCATCGTGGGAACAATCTTGGGTGTGATCGCGGCCGTCAAACAGTACACGTGGATCGACCAACTGTTGACTGTGCTTGGCTTCGTTTGGATTTCGACGCCGGGCTTTGTCTTTGCCATCGGTGGCATCTTTCTCTTATCGCTCAAACTCCCGCTCTTTCCTACATCGGGCATGATCGACTATGGCGAGTCGGCCACCTTCCTCTCGCGCGTGCATCACATGATCTTGCCCGCGGCGGTCTTGGGCTTGGGTAGTGTTGCCAGCTTTATGCGCTACACCCGCGGCAGTATGTTGGATGTAATCCGGCAAGATTACATCACCGTTGCGCGCGCCAAAGGGCTGAATGAGCGGGCAATCTTGGTCACGCATGCGTTGCGCAATGCCTTGATCCCGTTGATCACGATGATCGGTCTGGACATCCCCTATTTGATTGGGGGCACGGTGATCATCGAAGTGATCTTTGCCTGGCCGGGTATGGGCACATACAGCCTGGGGGCGATCAACGCGCGCGACTATCCAGTGATCATGGGCGTAAATTTTGTGATCGCGCTCGTGGTCTTGTTAAGTAATTTGGTCACCGACATCGCCTATGCCTTTGTCGACCCGCGCATCCACTATGAATAAGCCAATAATCCTAGCTGGCCGTGAGTGCATCGCACAGGTCAAACCAATCTGCCCATTAGAAACCATCAACTGACCCGTGCGTTGCACTCGCCGCACCAATCTATATGAACGCAGGATACAGAAACAACAATTACACAGAGGGAAAGCAAATTTTCTCTAGGATTGTTCTCTGTGTAAGCTTTCCCTCTGTGTAACCGTTTTTTATATTGCCTGCGTACCATGCGTGATTAACCGGAAACAGGGAAAAGGAATCCGATGACGACGACCAAAGCGCCCACGGAAGCGCAGCATAATAGCGACACGCCGGCGCTTAACTTGCGGCAAACGTTGCGCGCCCCGCAGCGTGACTCAACCCGCTATCGCTTTTGGCGCCGGTTGCGGCGGCATAAATTAGGCATGCTTGGCCTGATCATGTTGCTCCTGCTCGTGATTGCGGCGCTTTTTGCCCCGCTGATCGCAGGGCATGATCCGGCCGTCATGGACTTGCGCCTGAAGAACCAACCGCCCAGCATCGCCCACATCTTGGGCACCGATGCCATCGGGCGCGATGGCTGGTCGCGCTTGGTCTATGGGGCGCGTATTTCACTTTCGGTGGGGCTGATCGCGGTGGGCATCTACACGATCATCTCCTTGCTGCTGGGCAGCATATCCGGCTATATGGGCGGATTTGTCGATAGTGCCATTATGCGTTTCACCGACATTATCATGTGCTTCCCCACTTTTCTCTTGATCATTACCGTCGCCGCCGTTTTGCCGCCCAACATCTTTAACATCATGGTTATTATCGGCATCTTCGGTTGGCCGGGGATGACGCGCCTGGTGCGCAGCCAATTCCTGACCCTGCGCAGCCAGGATTATGTGCTGGCCGCGGTCGCCTTGGGTGTGCCGGCGCGGCGCATCATTTTTCGGCATATTCTGCCCAACGTGGTTGGGCCCGTTGTCGTCGCCGCCACGTTGGGCCTGGCCGGCGCGATCATGACCGAATCCAGCCTTAGTTTTCTCGGCTTGGGCGTACAACAGCCGACACCCAGTTGGGGCCAGACCTTGACCACCGCCATGCAACTGCCCGTCTTGGAAACGATGCCCTGGCGCTGGCTGCCGTCAGCGGTGGCCATCGCGTTTGCGGTCCTTTCGGTGAACTTCTTTGGCGACGCGCTGCGCGATGCTTTCGACCCGCGCACCATCTTGGATTAGAAAGGATCGTTATGCCAGAAGAGCAGGATAAGTTAGTATACAAAGAGACCTTTGCTGATGGCCCCGGTGGCTGGATGACCTGGTTGGGGCATGGCCGGCCCGCGGCGCTAGAGGTGAAGGATGGCGCGTTGATTTCGCGCAGTCCGTGGGGCATCGATTCGAACCATGCCTTTCCGGGCGGCGGTTATCTGCATCTGCTCTTCATTCTCTTCACCGCGCCGCAAGTTGATCCTGGCCCGGTCTACGGGCCGCTTTTGGTCAATAACCGTTTCGTTGAGGGCGGCTATCCGACAGATTTACGGAATGCCAAACTCACCCTCAGGCTAGTCACGACCTGATGGATGTCTACGGCTGGGGCGAGATCGAGGATGTGCTGCGCGATGTCAATATCGATATCATTCTTTTGCTGCACCCGCTGGATATTGTGCCGCTGACCCCAGAACCGGAAGGGATTCACCACCGTCGTCCAGAAGTTGATTATGCGGTGGATCGCACCTTTTTGCCCGAGGGTTATGTGATGCTGGATGAAGTTCGGCTGGCGTATCCGGCTAGAGAATAAGGACGCCTCACCCCCCAACAGGGTCTCCTGAATCAAAGGGCTGAGTTCAGGAGAGGGGGACGCTTCAGTAGAAGCGCACACATCAACTGCTTTTGTTCTGCTCCCCTCTTCTGAAACAGCCCTACCGTTCAGGAGAGGGGTCGGGGGTGAGGCCGCTGTTATTACCAATCGCCATTTTGCTTTTAACCACAAGGAGCTTTATACCATGCCAGAATCCACCTCTCCCCAACCAATTGTCTTTGTCTCGCTGACCGGCGACGAACAGATCAAGCTCTATGACCTCGACCCTGCGTCGGGTGCGCTGCAACTGCGGGCGACGAGCAATGCGCATGGACCATCTGGCGCACTCTGCCTGCATCCCAATGGGAAATTTCTCTATGACGGCCATGTGCTATCGACCACATTGGCCAGCTTTGCTTTCGATGCCGACTCCGGCAAACTTACCCTGATCAACAAGATCGATACCGGCCTCGAGACGCCGGCCCATCTGATTACAGACCGTAGCGGACGTTTCTTGCTCACCGCCTATTATACCGGTGGTGGCATCACTGTGCATCGCCTGGGCGACGACGGCGCCATTGGCGAACTTGTCCAATATATCAATACGGGTGAAAAGGCCCACGCCGTATTCGCCACAGACGAGGATCGCTTTGTCTTTGTCCCGCATGTCTGCCCGACCAACAAGACGGCTCAATTTCGCTTTGACAGTGCGACCGGCCTGCTCACGCCGAATGACCCCGCCGAACTTGTGCCGTCGGACGAAAATACGGGCCCGCGCCATCTCTGTTTCCGTCCGCAGGGCGATGTGGCCTATATTGTCAATGAACAGGGCAACACAGTAACGGCCCATCACTTTGATGCCGAACGGGGCACGCTCGAAAGTTTCCAGACCATCTCGACCTTGCCAGCTGATTATACGGAAGGCGGATACACCGCCCACGTCGAAGTGCATCCGTCGGGCAAGTGGGCTTATGCGTCCAATCGCGGCCACGACAGCATTGTCGGGTTCAATATCAATGAGGATGGCTCGCTCCACCCCTTTGGCTACTTTTCTGTCCCGGCGAGCCCGCGCTCATTCAACATAGATCCGACTGGCGCCTATTTATACTGCGCGGGCGAGGCGGCCAACTGGATGACCGCTTTCCGCGTCGATGCTGGCACCGGGGCGTTACATCCGCTAGTCGAGTATGAAGTGGGCCAATCGCCGTTCTGGGTCATGGTGACGACGCTGGGGTGAGCAATATGGGGACAGGATGTAACGCAGAGGCGCAAGACTGCCCGCTGCACCCAGGGGGTTCCCGATTCAGCGTCTGATATGGAAAAACCCCACCCCGAGGGGTTTCCGAAACGGGTTGATAGGTGTCCTTAACGTGTTTCAACACGTTTCTCGTATCAGGCTGCGAATTTATTCGCTGCTTTTCAGTAGCACAGGAGAGGACGGCCCATGACCGAACTGCGTGCCGGCTTCGCTCGCCGCGATATCACGCCTGCCTTAGGTTTGCCCACTAGTCTGGGGGTGGCATGTCTGGTCACCGAGATTTGGGACCCACTGTATGCCACGGTGTTGGTGCTCGATGATGGGCAGACGAAAGCTGTCGTCGTTGGGGCTGATCTGTGCGCGTTCTTGCAGGAACCAGATACGCAGATTCGTCATGCCGTTGCGCAAGCCCTGGCGATCGCGCCTGATCAGATTGTGCTCAATGCGTCGCATAGTCACAGCGCGCCTTATCTGGCGACGGAATATAGCGATCGGTTGCAGCCTTATGGTTTGAAGGTGGCTGATCTCGACTATGTGCGTTATGTGCAAGAACAGATTGTGGCCGCTGCGCGTGAAGCCAGTGCCAACGCGATGCCCGTGCAATTGTTCGCTGGACGCGGCAATGTGGAACGCGTGGCTGGCAACCGGCGCCTCCGCCTGCCCGACGGCACCATGATCAGCCGGCACGGACGCCCGCCACAAGCCTGGCGCGATCTGCCGGAGGGCTTAATTGACCCAGCAGTATCAATTGTCTCCTTTGTTGACCTACAGGGTCGGCCCGTTGGTTTCATCGCCAACTATGCCTGTCACCCGACCGCGGCGGGCGGCGATCTACACGGTTGGGTCAGCGCTGACTTCGTGGGTTATGGCCTGCGTCCGGTCGAAGCGGCATTGGGGGGCGCGCTTGGGCTTTTCCTGCAAGGGGCGACAGGCAATGTCGGCACCGGCAAATGGGTGAATGAGACACCGCTCGGCGACGCCGAAGCGATGGGCAGCCGGCTGGCGGCGGGCATTATGCAGGCGCTAGAGACAGCGGAACCGGTGCGCGGTGATCAACTACGCATGGTGCGGCGGCATGTGCCACTACAACTGGAGCCATTTCCCGCATTGGCCGAAATGGAACGCCGCCTGCATGATGCCGCGGCCACCGGTGACACCGGTCAAGTTGTCGCGGCGGGCGACGCGTTGGTGATTGCGCGCCGTTTCGCTGACTTCCAACAAGCGCCGATTAGCGCGCTGACGATTGGTGACCTGGCGATTGCCTGTCTGCCTGGCGAGCTGTTTGTCGAATTTGGCCTGCGCATCAAGCGTGAATCGCCTTTCCGCCATACGCTGGTTAGCGCCTACAACGACGATTCGCTGCAATATATTCCCACCGAGGCGGCCTTCGCCGAAGGGGCCTATGAGGTGACCGGCGGCTGGCGTTACACGCAAATTGGCGATGGCGAAACCTTGACCCAAGGCGCGCTTGATCTGTTGAATGAACTTGTCGCGTGATTGGGTTGCCTAAAGAACGGAACAGTTTGATGACCACCGAACCAAACAACCTGACCTACAAGTTTGAAGTGGCCGACGAGATCCAGGTCTACCGGCCGCGCCCCGTCAAGCGATACATGCTTTGTCCGTCGGGCGGCTATTATGTGAAGTTGGAACTGCTCAAGGACGGCACACTCTTCGCCGTTTTCAAGGGGGGCGACGGGATTGTGGGGTTGTGGGGCCATCTCCAAAGCGCGACTTCGCACGATGGCGGCGAAAGCTGGACGCCACCGCGCAGCATCGTGCAGATGAACCATGATACCGACCACATGGCGCTCGGTCAGACGCGTGATGGGGCGTTGGTGATCTGTTTTATCCAACCGCACGCCTACCAAAACGGGCTGTGGGATACCGCACAAGTCCATGATGGCCCGGTCTACGTGACGCGTTCGCTGGATGGCGGGCAAAGTTGGACGCCGCCCGTCATCATCGACACAAGCACGATCCCGGTGCCTGATGGCTGCAATCCGCACGGCAAGATGGCCGAATTGCCCGATGGTACGCTGTTGATGAGCGTCTATTTAAGTTATCGCGACAACAAGACGCAGGCGTCCTACCAGGAGCATGGTCTGCAATTTGGCACCTACATCCTGCGCTCGCGCGATGGCGGGCAGACTTGGGGCGATGCGTCGCGGCTGGCCGATGGCTTTGTCGAGCCGTCATTGTATGTGCTGCCATCGGGCCGGTTGATCGGGTTGGTGGCGCAGTTTATGCCGGGGCGCAACCTCTGGCAAACTGAGTCGGACGACGGCGGCTACACCTGGCGCGCGCCGCACCCGGTCACGGGCTATCATGAATATTCTGGCAGCAGTTTGTTGTTGTTGCGCGATGGCCGCTTGCTGCTGGCCTATGGGCATCGCTCGTTTCCAGGCGGTGTCCACGCGATGGTCAGCCGAGACGAGGGCCGCAGTTGGCGCCAGGACGAGAAAGTCATCCTATCGGCGGAGAGCGTCTATCAATTCTGCGGGGGCGGCAGTTCAGTGCAATTGGCCGATGGCAAGATTGTGACCGCCTACTTTCAGCATCAAGGCACCGGACCGTTTTTGCACCCGCGCACCTATTGGGTCAGTGCCGGTTTTTTTAGTGGACCCTACGCCGCCGTGGTCAAATATGATCCGGCGGCTTTACCGTGAACGATGGCGGTGAATGAAGTGGATGGCCCAGGCGAAATTACAACGAATTTGGAAACGAACGAATGTAGAAAGGAACGATAAGAGCAACGGGCCATGCGCATTGCCCGTTGTTGTTCAATTCGTTTCTTTCTGCATTCGTTGTGAAAGGCAAAGGAACAAGTTTGGCTATGGATCAAAAATCTCAACTGGCTCACTATGGCGGGCCGAAGCTACGAGTCGAACCATTTCCGGCGCGTGGTCACATTGGCGCGGAAGAAAAGGCGGCGGTCGATGCGTTTTTAGATGAAGTGATCGAGAGCGGCGTGCTGCCTTCGTATGATGGCGCGGAAGAGAGCGCCTATTGTGCGGAGTTTGCCGCCTGGCTGGGTGGCGGTTATGCCGATGCGGTCAACTCGGGCTCGGCAGCCGTCTATGTGGCGCTCAAGGCGCTCGATCTGGAGCCGTTTCACGAGGTGATTATCGGCGCGTTTACCGACCCCGGCGGCATCATGCCGATTCCGTTGCAAAATTTGATCCCGATGGTGGCCGATAGCGTGCCGAACAGCTATTGCACCGGGCCAGCGCAAATCGAAGCGCTGATCTCCCCGCTCACCCGTGCGATTATCGTGCCGCACATTGCTGGCGAGCCCGCCGATATCGAAGGCATCATGGTGCTTGGGCGGCAGTATGGCATTCCCGTGATCGAAGATTGCGCCCAAGCGCACGGCACGCGCCTCAACGGCAAGTTAGCCGGCACTTTCGGCGATCTGGCCGCCTTTTCGACGATGGGTGGCAAACATCATAGCACAGGCCCGCAGGGTGGCGTTGTCTATACCCAGGATGAAGCCCGCTATCAGGCCGTGCGCCGTTGCTCTGACCGCGGCAAACCTTTCTTTCTGCCGCCCGGTGCGACGAACGTGACCGCCTCGCTCAATTTTAACCTGAACGATCTGGCTTCGGCGATTGGGCGCGTGCAACTGCGCAAACTGCCAGCGAGTATTGAGCGCCGGCGGGTGCGCCGGCGGGTGATTGTGGCCAATTTGCGCGAAGGGCTGGCCGAATTGGGGCTGGTGTCGATTACACCACCGCGCCCCGGCTTCGAGTCGAGTTACTGGTTTCTGCCAATCCAATATCACCCCGACCAGGCCCTGTGCGACAAGGCGACTTTTTGCGAATGTCTGCGCACCGAAGGGCTGGCCGTGATGACCGATTATCGGGGCGGGTTGCCGCACAGCCAGGATTGGTTTGTCAACCGGCGGGTCTTTGGTCATAGCGGTTATCCGTGGGCCAGCCCTGAGTATAAAGGTGATCCTGATCGCCAATTTCCTTGTCCCAATGCCCAGGCGATGGTGGAGAGCCATTTTAATCTGAACTTTCACGAAAACTGGGGTGCACGCGAAATCGAAGACACGATT
>JAPLGZ010000828.1 GCA_026389895.1 Chloroflexota bacterium
TTACAGGCAAAACAGTTACACAGAACATATGGAGGAGTACGCTTCAGTAGCAGCCACAGAGGGGAGCAGTTTTTGCGCTTGTTATTTCTCTGCGTTCTCTGTGAATACTCCGTGCACGCGGTGTAACGGCTTATCTTCATCATCCAAGTGGATTACGTTGCAAAATGGCAGGCGACGACGAGATCGGGTTGCAATTCGCGCAGTTTTGGCACCTCGGTACGACAGCGATCCGCCGCCAGCGGGCAGCGGGGGTGAAACACACAGCCCGTCGGCACGTCGAGCAAGGAAGGTGGCAGGCCAGGGATGCCCGTAAACTGGCCCTTGGTCTCAACCGAAGGCAAGCTGGAAATCAGGAGTTGGGTATAAGGATGGCGCGGCTGCCGGAACAGCTCACGCACGGGTGCAACCTCCATCAGGCGACCGGCGTACATCACACCCAACCGTTGGGCAAATTGCGCCATCAGGCCCATATCGTGGCCAACCAGGATCACCGAAGCGCCGATCTCCGTCTGGACGTTCTTGAAGGTCTCCATAATCTGCCGCTGCACGACGACATCAAGCGCGCTGGTCGGTTCATCGGCGATGATCACCTTGGGGCTCAGGCTGATCGCGATCGCGATCACCACCCGTTGCTTCATCCCGCCGCTAAGTTCGTGGGGGAACATGTTCGCCACCTGGGGGGCGAGGCCTACCTTGGCCAGCAAACTCGTCACCCGTTCCTCCAGTTCATTTGGCGTCAACTTCATCCCATGATCCGCCAGGCCGACAGCAATTTGGTCACGGATGCGCATTACCGGATTCAGCGAATTCATCGAACCCTGGGCGACAAGTGCGATCTGCGCAAGGCGGAGTTCCTTCATCTTCGCTTCTGGCAGATCAAGCAAGTTGACGTTTTCGAGCCAGATATCACCCGCGACAATCCGGGCTGGCGCCTTGATCAGCCGCATAATGGTCAGGGCCATGCTGGATTTGCCCGAGCCGGACTCGCCAACCAAGCCAAAACGCTCTTGGGCGCGCAGCGAAAATGTTATTTCTTCGACCGCGTGCACCGGGCCGCGGGGCGTATCATAGTAAACAGTCAGATTTTCAAGGCGTAACACGTCAGACGTAGACGCTTTAGGGTTGACATGGCCACCGCCTTGTTTTCGGGTGACCTGAGCGAGTTTGCCAGCGGCCACAGACTTGCGCAGACGCGGATTGGCAATCTCGTCGAGGCCTACGCTAATTTGGAAAAGACTGATAAAGAGTAGGCCGATCACCACAATCGGCGGCAGCCACCACCACCACCAGCCGTTGATGACGGCCGCGTTGTAGTTGATCCAGAAGAGGGTCATGCCAATGGTGGGTGCGTCCATTGGCCCCAAACCCAAGACCTCAAGACCAATAGATGCTAATACCGCCGCAGAGATTGACCCCACGAGCGAGGCCGCCAGATAGGGCAGCAGATTGGGTAAAATCTCGCGGAGAATAATCATACGCCCCGGCATGCCCGACAGGCGCGACACTTGGATGTAGCTGCGCTCGCGCAGCGTCAAGACCTGGGCGCGGATCGTGCGCGCCGGATAGAGCCAAGCCAGCGACGCTACCACCAGCGCCATCTGCTCAACGCTGAGCCCCGATGGCACCATCATGGCGATGACAATGAGGACCATCAGGCCGGGGATCGTCAGGCCGACATCGACAACGCCGCGCAATAGAGCATCAAGCCAACCACCATAATACGCACTGACGAAGGCAATAAAACTGCCAAAGATGACGCCAATAAACCCAGCGATAAGGCCGATCCGTAGCGTCAGCGGCGTGCCCGCGACCATTACAGCCAGCAGATCACGCCCTTGCTTATCGCTGCCAAAGGGCAAGGTCCAAGAAGGCGGCTGCAACGGCTTGACCGATATGGGGCGAGCATCTAGGAGATTAACAAACCGTGAGCCAATCGTCGATGAGAGGAGCAAGAGCATGAACATGACAAGACCAACCACCAGCGACGGGTTCCGCCGACAGTAACCCAGGGCGCGCCCAAGCATATCAAGCAGACCCGCTCGGTCTGCGGATCGCCCCCGGCGGGCGCCACTCTCCACAATAGTCGCCATGTTCATGCCTTCCTATAGGTGATCCGCGGGTCGAGCAGCGGATAGATAATGTCAAGAATGAAGGTCGCCAGACCGATCGAGATGATGACGACAAACACGATGCCCTGGACAAGATAGTAGTCGGAGCCACGGATGGCCTGGTAGAGCATCGTGCCAATGCCTGGATAGCCAAAGATTACCTCGACAAGGACAGCGCCCGATACAATCTGGCCGAGGGCCAGGGCCAGGGCTGTCACCTGGGGCAACATGGCGTTGCGCATCAAGTAGCGGGTGAAGATCGTGCGATCACGCAGGCCCATCGCATCGGCAAAGATCACGTAGTCATCACCCTGGGTCATCACCATCAGCGAACGCATGCCAAGCGCCCAACCGCCAGTCGAGACAAGGATGATTGACAAGGCCGGCAGCAAAGAGTGCCAAACCATGTCCCAAACAAAGTGCAACGTGAGCATCGGGATGGTACCCGTTGTATAGCCGCCATACATGGGGAACCAGCCCAGATAAAAACCAAAAATATAGACAAGGATAAGGCCAAGTAAGAAATAGGGGATGGCGCTCATCATGAGAATGGGCGGCATTACATATTTCAGGAAATTCGGCGAACCTGGCCAGGCCAGCAGCGCGCCCAGGACGTTGCCGATGACGAACCCCAGAATCGTGGTGACCAGCAGCAGCGTGATCGTCCAAGGGAGCGCGTCTGCGATCATGTCTAAGACTTTGCGGGGATAATTGGCAATGGAATAGTTAAAGTCGAAGCGCGACATATCAAAGAGATAGGTCAGGTATTGCTGCCAAAGCGGCTTGTCAAGACCAAATTTGCCCTCAAATTCCTTGACCATCTCTTCCAGGCCAACCTGGACCGCGCCACTAAGGGCGGATTGTGAGACCAACTTCTCACGAATGGGGTTCTGTCCGCCCAAACGTGGCAGGAGAAAATTAAACGTCGCCGCCGCCCAGATGATGGCGAGAAAGATCAAAAATCGTCGAACGATGTAGCTTACACTCACTGCTCTCTCCTATAGGTCTAAAGTCAGACGGCCCTATGGGGCGAAGGGTCATAGGGCCGTCTGACTTTAACTATGCAGATGGCTTAAACTAGGCAGATGGCTTAACGTTGTGCAGCACCAGTGAGAAGGTCAGGTGCCACTGGGCCGAGTTGGTGTAGGGGTTCTTGGCATCGGGCATGTTGGTCCAGTTTTCGGTCGTCCACGGCAGGCGATGGAAACCCTGGGTGAGTTGGATATCGGGCAATTCGGGCAACCAGATCTCCATCCCTTTGACCCAAATGTCAACGAGCTTCTGGGTGTCCGTCGGCGCCGTTGTATACGCCTGATCGGCGAGCTTGTCGAAGTCAGGATTTTTCCAGCGCGAGAAGTTGACGGCATGGCCACCAGGGATCGCCTCTGAGGTGCTCTGATAGAGCGCCATCGTCTCCTGCGGTTCGCGGCAACTGCCGCCATGACCGAAGAGACAGCCCGTGAATTTGCCGGTGGAGAAGTTGTCGAAGAAATCCGGTGGTTCAGAATAGCTGGCGTCAATACCGCCGCGTTTCAACATTTCGACGAGCACCGGTCCAACGCTGGTGAAGTCAAAGAAGCTGACGATGTCGAGTTTGACCGGCTTGCCAGTCTCGTCCACCCACATGCCCGCGTCATTCTTCTTCCAACCCTTGGCGGTGAGCAGATCGTCCCCCTTCTTGGGATCATACTCGAGCGTATTATATTTCTCGAGCAGAGGTTTGGTGGCATCAAAATAGGGCTGCAAAGGTGGATAACTAGGCATCGGTAAGGGGGTCGCTTGGGAAGCGCCAGACCAGGCGATATCGACGATCTTCGACCGGTCGATATAATAACTGAGCGCCCAGCGGACATTTTTGTCACTCCATGGCGCGACCTCGTTGTTCACATAGAGCGAGTGGGGCCACCAGTCGACATAGCCAAATGGCGCCTCCTGGCCAGTCCATGAAGTCGCCTTCGGGTTGCCATTGAAGACGGTCGGGAAGCTCGAAGGCTGGATGCCGGTGGTGAAGTCGACTTCGTTCTTGATCACAGATTGAATGAGCTGTTGTTCGCCCTGATCCGGTAGCAGAATAAAGCGTTTTACGGCTGGTAGTTGCGCGACACCGGCTGCGACACCCCACCAATCATCGGCGCGATCCAGAATTTTCTGCTGGGGGGAAGAATGTACAACGCGCCATGGGCTCGTCGTGACAGGCAGGCCATTGGCCAGGTCAAAATGGCTGAAGGTGGAGAGATCTTTGCCTTCAAAGATGTGCTTCGGCAGGATGTAAACACCAATGTCGAAGTGATAGGTCAAGAGCCAGAAGAAACGGGGCGCCGGCACCGTCAGGGTAACTTTAACCGTCTGCTGATCCACCGTCTCGGCCTTGTCCATCACCTGGGCGATGTTGGTGCCCCAACGAATCTTGGCGCCATACTCTTTGCAGGCGTTGAGCGTGAAGGTCACATCATCGGCGGTAAAATCCTTGCCATCGCTCCATTTGATGCCCTGGCGCGTCTTAATCGTCAGTTCTTTGAAGTCATCCGAATACTTGTAACTCTCCGCCAGCCACATGTACTCCTTGTCTGCAAAGGCGCTATAGAAAGCCAATGGTTCATAGATCAGATTCGAGCCAAACTGGTGGTTCGCCACCGGCACGAAGGGATTCCATTGATCCCACTCCGTAAATTTGCCCTGGGTGCCACCGCGCACAGCAATAAAGGTTTCATTGCGCGCGATCTCCTTAATCCCACCCGCAGCGGTGACGCCTTCGGCTGGCGCGGCCGCGCCAGCTTGGGCGGCAGGAGCCGCGGCTGGGGCCGCGGGCGCGGTAGATTGCGCGCAAGCGGCCAAGAGGGTAGAAAAGCTAAGAACTTCTGCATACTGCAAGAACTGACGCCGTGTGACCCTACGGTTACCGAAAGGGATTGCCATTGTCCATCTCCTCTTTATAAATAATCCGTTTATAAATAATCAGGTTTATAAATGATCTTGAGATAATGCTGGGTTGACCACAACTATGCGTTTGTTCTGCCGGGGCATCCAATCTGCGGGACACACCGACAGATCTAGCCATTCTTTGCTATGAAGCCTCCTCTTTAGATCGCAGAATTGCCAATGCGAAATTAGTTGTTATGGGGATCAATACCGTGGCGGAGAGGAGAAAGTGCCTGTGGGCCCTGGGGAGCTCCTAGTCGCTGCGGTTACCTTTTTGGGCGGTTGCCGAACCAATGTGCGTCTATTTAATTATATATAATGGGCTTGGGGGCCATTATAGACTAGGGTGGATCGCATTGTCAAGAACGTTGATTGAATAGGGTACATCCTAAATTTTCGGCGGGGATCAATCTCGTTTATGGGCGCGAAGAGCCTGTGCGCGCAAAACCAACGCATTGACGAACACAATCGTCGGCCAGGCGCAGGGTGTTTTATTTGTCATGGGTAGGGAAGGTATGTCTATCTGTTGGCTGTCCACAAAGTTCGCGTAATAGTCATTGGGAAGAGAGGACCACGCGGCGTGGCATCGCTTTTAAACGTTGGCATAGAGAGGATTGGCACCTTTTTATCTCGGGTGCGCGGCTTGATTGAAGTAGAATAGGTTCTGATTATCTAAAGCTCGTCAGTGGCCAGCGGGCACAGGTAAAGGGGGGCGGCCATCTTCCGGTAATCCTAAAAATCATCAGTTGGAAGCTGCCTCTGAGCGCACCCAAACTCTCGCTGTCCCGATTAAGAACAGCCAGAGTTTAGGCGCTTTTTGTAGCCTAAAATTGAACCGGGCCTCATTCAGCCATGGTGGTCAATTTCGCCTTCCGAATTGCTTTCTGCTTCTTGATGCGCCGAACTTCGCTCTTGGAGGTAAACCAGCGCTTGTTGCGGGACAGTGGGATAATCCGTGATTCCATGACACTCTTGCGAAAACGGCGCAAAATGCTCTCTTGAGATTCGCCTGCTCGCAGTTCTACACTCATAACTTTTTCCTTTCAAATAATAAGCAGATCCTAACTAACCGAACTGTATTCACTATTGTAGCCTATAAACCAGCACTTGCCGCATTTCAGTTTCGTCTAGATGATTAACACGTGTTACAAACAGAGGCCAAAACCTGACGCGAAGGCGCTAAGCACAACAAAAACGAGCGCAAAAAAGTTCTTTATTTACGCTAGATAATACCATGCTCCAGCGCAAACTTGATCAGGATGGCTTCTGCATCAAATCCATTGATCTGGTCTGAGCTGAGATTAAGTGCGCCGAGCAGTGCACCGTGGGAGATCAGTGGAACACCAAAGAGCGCGACAGCCTCGCCGGCGGCACGCACTTTGTCATCGGGGTGGACAAGCGAGAGCCAAAAGTTAGGGTTTGCAACCAATTTTCGATGCGATAGTCAAGCATCGTCTCGGCGTAATCACTCACGAAATCAATGCGCTGCGTGGCGGCATCTGGCGCAGCGGAGGCTTCCCAAACTACGCCCGGCACAAGCGTGTAGAAGCTCTTCTCGTTCTACAGATCTCGTCAGAAAACAGCTTACCAAACTTGGCGCGCCTAGACAGACGCTGAACAAAAATCCGCCAATTGGCGGATGAAATTTCGTCAAGTTTCAGCTAAGATCATCCCTTGTACATGTGTACGTCTACCTTTCTTTGTCGATCCCAACAAACAAAGCCATGCGAGGGATTTCATGCTTGCCAAAGTGCATAGTTGCGCCGTTATTGGCCTGGACGCCGAACCGATCCATGTCGAAGTAGACATTGCCAGCGGGTTGGAGCGGGTGACCCTGGTCGGCCTGCCCGACACTGCCGTGCGCGAAAGCAGCGAGCGTGTGCGGGCTGCCATCACCAACAGTGGTTACTTCTTTCCCCAACATCGCCTAACGGTCAATCTTGCCCCTGCCGATCTGCGTAAAGAAGGTCCCGCCTATGACTTACCCATTGCCGTGGGCATTTTAGCAGCAACGCGCCAGGTGATGGCGAACCTAGACGACGCGTTGATTGTCGGCGAATTGAGTCTGGATGGCAGCGTACGCCACATCAGTGGGACACTCTCGATGGCGACCGCAGCCAAGAGTGCCGGCTATCGGCGCTTGTTCGTGCCAGCCATCGATGCACCGGAAGCAGCCCTCGTGGAAGAGATTGAAGTTTATCCTGTTGAATCATTGACAAGTCTGATCCATCATTTGACCGAAAAAACGCTAATTTCGCGGTTGGAGAATCGTCTGGCCTTTGAGCAGCAGTCGGCGGTGACTTTCCCCGTTGGGTTTGAAGATGTGAAAGGCCAGGAATATACCAAACGCGCGCTAGAAATTGCCTGTGCCGGCGGTCACAATGTGCTGATGCGTGGTTCACCAGGAGCAGGAAAAACCTTATTAGCCCGCGCCCTCCCCTCGATTATGCCGCGTTTGACCTTGAGTGAAGCGCTTGATATTACGCGCATTTATTCGGTTGCGGATGCACTGGCGGCCCACGAACCGCTGATCCGGGCGCGCCCATTTCGCGCGCCGCATCATACGATCAGCCACGCCGGCTTGGTTGGTGGTGGACGGTGGCCGCGGCCTGGTGAGATCAGCATGGCGCACCGGGGGATTCTTTTTCTCGACGAATTGGCCGAATTTGATCTGCGCAGCCTGGAAACCTTGCGCCAACCCCTGGAAGATCGCGTGGTCACGATCAGTCGAGCGTCTGGCACTTTAACCTTCCCAGCCAATTTCATGCTGATCGCAGCGCTGAATCCTTGCCCGTGCGGGTATTACGGGGATGACCAAAAGGAATGCACCTGCTCATCGGGCATGGTGCAACGCTACCAAAAGCGGATCAGCGGCCCGCTCATGGATCGCATCGACATTCATGTTGAGGTCAGGCGCGTGCCCTTTCAAAAATTATCGGCATTGGACGGGGGTGAAACTTCCGCCACGATTCGCAGCCGCGTGGAGCAGGCGCGTGTGAGCCAGGCGGCGCGTTTTACAGCGCTGAACAAACCGTCGATACTGGTCAATGGCGATATGGGGCCAGCCGAAGTGCAGACCTTCTGTGTGCTTGACGAGCCCGGCCGCAACCTGATGCGCACTGCCATGCAACAGATGAACCTCAGCGCCCGCGCCTATCATCGTGTGCTCAAACTCAGCCGTACCATCGCAGATCTAGCCGGCGAACCCCAGGTTCAACCAGCCCATCTGGCCGAAGCACTCCAATATCGTCCGCGCGAGATCGGATAACAGGCAGCGACCATTTCGTGGCGCTGCGCTAGAATTATCTAGAAGTTCGGTTGTGTCGTTTTCATCTAGGTGGCTCTCCTTGTTTGGCATTGCATCGAAATAGGCCCGGGTCAGCCGATGCGATGGGATCGGGCCAGAACCAACCCTCCTTCGGCTATGGCGATCAACATCCAAACAATAATAGCTTGTACCTCTATGATCCACCAACCCTCCTTCGGCTATGGCGATCAACCCCAGCACCACGGCTGCGGCGGCCCCGACGACACCGTTGCCGGTGCCGGGACCACCGTCAGCGATGGCCAAAAGCAGCCCACCGGTGATCGCGGCGATCGGCCCTGCCACCAGGGCCACGATGGCCCCATTTCTTCCTTTACCGGGGCCGATACGACCAGCGGCGCGAGCCAGCGCCAGCCCACCGATGACCACGCCTCCCAGCGCCAGCAGAGCGGACGTGGTGGCCCAAAGGCGCTGGGAGGTCGGTCCGTAAACCGTGATGGCGGCTGGCTCGGAAACATGCGCGGCCACCAGCACGACATGCACAAGCCCCCCGAACAGTGCGGCGGCAGCCAGGCCGGCAAAAATTAGAGCGAAAGTTCGTTTCATAAGTTTTGTTCCTTTTGCTTCATGCTCAGTGGATCTTTAGAATGGCTGAGCAAATAATAGCAGGAAGGCGCGGAGAAGTCGTCGTCCCAGAAGAGGCTTTTGGTGTACGACAGGCGCAGTATGGGTGGCGAATCAACTACCGTGTACGGAGTAGACGGTTTAGTTGTGCTAACCGGGTTGGACGAGGCCAGACTTGTAGGTGAAGACGCCGAGTTGGGCGCGGTTACAGGCGCCAAGTTTCCCCATCGCATGGCTCACGTGCGCCTTGGCTGTCGCTGGCCTGATGGGTTGCGCGGCATTCTCAATAGATAAAAAGCGCGGATATGAGGATCCACCGCCATTCATCCCTGATTTTCCCCATGTCACAAAATGCAGTACGATTTCGTCTTACCTCCAGATTGAGACGCCGCCGTGCGTTTGAAAGGAGAGCTGTGCAGACTGACCCATTTGAAGAATACCGTTCGCTGTTGTTTGCCATAGCCTATCGCATGTTGGGCAGCGCAATGGAGGCGGAAGACATCGTGCAGGAGGCGTATTTGCGCTATTGCGCCACACCACCGGCGTCGATTCGCACCCTCAAGAGTTTTCTGACGACCATTGTGCATCATCTCTGTATCGATCATCTGAAATCCGCGCAGGTGCGGCGAGAAAACTATGTCGGCCCGTGGCTACCAGAGCCGATCATCACGGGCGATGACGCCGCGCGGATGTCGCCGCTCGATCAGATCATAGACCGAGAGTCGATTTCGATGGCTTTTCTCGTGTTGCTCGAAAGCCTGTCCCCGCTGGAACGGGCTGTGTTTCTGCTGCGAGAAGTGTTTGACTATGCGTATGCCGAAATCGCACAGATTACCGGACGCGACGAAGTGGCGTGCCACCAACTGTTCAGCCGGGCGAAGAAGCACATCCGGGAGAATCGTCCGCGCTTTCCCACCTCGCCGGAAGCCCACATGAAAATGGTGGGGCGTTTCATGGATGCCTTCATTGCGGGAGATATAGAGGGCCTGACGAGCCTGATGGCCGAAGATGTGACGGTCTGGTCGGATGGTGGGGGCAAGGTTTCGGGGGCGGCGCGTCACCCGATTCGGGGACGTGCGAAGGGGGCACGAACCGCCATCAACCTGATATCGAGCGCGCCGGAAGGCACGACCTTTGAAGTGTTCGAGGCGAATGGCCTGCCCGCCCTGCTGATACGGATCAAGGGACAAATCGCTGGTGTCCTCACGCTGGAAGTCGAAGGTGATCTCATCTGTGCTGTACGCAATGTCGCCAACCCTGACAAGCTGGCGCATCTCCACCCATCATCGCCGTCAGGTCAGGTGTGGCAAATAAGATCATGATTAGCGTTTTCGTTACTGGGGACCCAGCGTATGTTGGAAAAAGGCTGTACGGTTCGAACAATTTACACAAATTAGATAATCGATTATCAATTAACGAAAGGTAGATTGAATCATGAATATCGCCATTACAGTCATTCAGGTTTTCCTGGTCATTGGTTTTACCCTGGGGGGATTAGCCCAGCTCATCGTACCCTATGCTAGATACACACAACTGCCCTTCCAAGGCTGGGCCAATGATTTTCAGCCGTGGCACGTTAAGCTGATTGGTAGCCTTAAAGTGGCTGCAACGGTTGACATGATCGCAGCGCTGTTCCTACCTCCCCTGAAGATGCTCATGCCGCTGGCAGCGGTCGGACTAGCGCTGGTAATGGCCGGCGCTATCGCTACGCATCTTCGTCGTGCGGAATATCCGAACATAATCGGGAACCTGGTCTATCTTGGGTTGGCACTGTTCGTTGCCTATGGCAAGCTGGTTGGGTTTGCCGTATAAGCGGATTGCGATAGATATCGAAATACCATCGCAGCGGGGCATGCGGATGTCCATGAGCACCACATCCGGGATGAGACGCGTGGCAAGTCTCACCGCATCATCCCCATCCGCAGCCTCGCCTACCACCTTCATATCGTCCTCGGCATCGAGCAGCGCCCGGAATCCAGCCCGCACGAGCGCCTGATCGTCAGCAAGCAAGATTCGGATCATGACCCTACCTCTGGCGTATTTGCACGGCTGCCATCCAGCGGCAACCGTGCGAATACCCGAAACCCGCCATCGGGACGGCGTGCCGGCTTTGACCATACCGCCCAGGGCAGTCGCCCGCTCCTTCATCCCGAGAATGCCCTGACCGTCTCCCATTCCGTCCCCAATGCCGTCGGGGTATGCTTCACTGCCAACCGCGTTGTCAATCCGCAGCGTGAGTTCTTGCGCGTTACGGGTCACATGGACGCTCGACGAGCTCTGACCTGAGTGGCGCATGACGTTGGTCAGGGCTTCCTGAATGATGCGAAAAGCGGTCAAATCAACGCTGGCCGGCAACCCTTTGAGCTCGCCCGAAACTTCTGTATGCACCTGCAAGCCAGCCTCTGAAGCGCGGGCGACGCGATCGCTGAGGCTGGCGAGACCTGGGGATGGGGCACGCGGTGCTTCTTCATTGGCCTGGCGAAGCACATTCAGCACCGAACGCAGTTCGCGCAACGCTTCTTTGCTAGAATCCCGGATCACCGAGAGCGCGACCCGCGCTTGTTCTGGCTGCTTGTCCATCAGGTGGAGGGCAACGCCAGCCTGTACACTGATCAGCGAAATGTTGTGGCCTAGCACATCGTGCAGTTCACGCGCGATCCGCAGCCGTTCCTCACCAGCGCGACGGCGCGTCTCCTCTTCACGGCTACGCAGAATCCGTTGCTGGCGGATGTGGGCTAGCTCGGCGACGGCTGTCAGCACGAGCAACCACCCAGCAAGCCCAAAAAGCCCAGTGGCGGTAGGGGCAGGTTCGTTGCCAAGAAAATAGGGCAACCAGGGGAAGACCACAAATTCCGCAGCGAGGACAGTCCAAGCGAGTAGCCGGCGACCCTCCGTCACTGCGGTAAAGAAAGCAATGATCGTGGTCAGGAAAATTGGCCCCTTTGGGTAATCCAGAAACAAATAAGAAAATCGAGCTGACATATTGACAAGACAAACGCAAGGAGCTGAGAAAATTGTACTCAAATTCAATAAATGTGCAAGCCCAGTTCAGTGCCAAGACTCGAAGAAATGGGCCGAGTTTGGGGTCGGCCCTGATCATCACTTGACACGAACCGTCAAATTCGGGCATGGGCCAGGATCACTCGTGGCTATCTAGTTCAGGTGGCCCATGCCCAGCTTGCAGTTGGGAAATAACTGGTAGAGATTAGAGATTGAAGATTGACAGGACACAATCTTCAATCTCTAAATCTTATACTTGGACGATACTTTAGCGTCTGATCAGCGGCAAGTAGAGTGTGCTCGTGGCCTTACCCACGATTACCTGCAAGGCCAATACCTGTTTGGTATCTCCATTGTAACCAGAGATGACAATCGGGTAAGTGCCAGCAGGCACACTCGCATCGACGCTGATTTCCAGTTGCCGGGTCGGCAGTGCGGCGTTCAACTCGTTAAAGCCCTCCACATCCCCCGCAAAACTGGCCGTGATGCCGGGTGCTGTGCTGCCCAGGTCGGTCGCAAGCCAGACATTGGGGAAGAAGAGCGCCCCGCTGGCGTTGAGGGTCACCGGCACGCTGGCTTTCCCACCGGACAAAATCGTTACCGTTGGCTGTGCGGAACTCAGCGTGAAGGCGGTCGAGGCTACCGTAAAGAGCACCTCTTGCGAACGGACACTGCGATTATGCACCGTATCGACCGCTTCAATCGAGATGTAGTACGGCACATCCGGTTGAATATCCTGGAGGGTCACAAAGCCGACTTTGACGCCGGTCGCTTCGCCGTTGGCGCCAAATTCTTCAATTACATCGCCGGTAGTGATGACTTGGGTGGGGTTGAGCGGTGTGTTGCCAAAATAGAGTCGGTACGTGTCGGCATCGGGGTGCGAATTGTTCCGCCATTCGACATAGAGCGAACGGGTGGCGGCGTCGAAGGTATCACTGATCGTCGCCGTCCAGGTTGTCGGGAAGTCGTTCGCGTGGTCAATGACGATGGGCGTCGCCGCAGCTAAGCGGGCCAGCGGATCGAAGTCATTCTGGGTCACGCGCACTGCGTTGACCCCATAGACAGTGCGCGCACCGGCGGCCATGACAAGCGGGGCTTCGGCGTAGGTGCTGACCGGCGGGTTAACGCCGTCATCGGCGCGCACCCACAGATGGTAGCTGCCCGATTTCAGCGTACTCAGGTCGATCTGCTTCGTAACCAGTTGCCCGCCCAGTTCGGCCAAATCGGTCACTTCATAGTCGGCAACCAACGTTCCTTCATAGACCGGAATCAGTTGGGTATCAAC
>JAPLGZ010000340.1 GCA_026389895.1 Chloroflexota bacterium
TTTTTCGCCGGCTGTTTTGGGATCTTCGGACACGGCAACGTGGCAGGAATGGGCCAGGCGCTGCATCAGTACACCGACTTCCGTTATTACCAGACGCGCAATGAACAGGCGATGGTGCATACGGCGATTGCCTATGCGAAACATAAAAATCGTCTTCAAGCATTTGCCTGCACCACTTCGATTGGCCCCGGCGCGACTAATATGATCACCGGGGCGGCCGTCGCCACGGTTAATCGCGTGCCCGTGCTCCTGCTGCCAGGCGACATCTTTGCTCGCCGCAATGTGGCGCCCGTGTTGCAACAATTGGAATCCGAGCACAGTCAGGATATTTCGGTCAACGACTGTTTTCGCCCCGTCAGCCGCTATTGGGACCGAATCAATCGACCCGAACAGATTATCACAGCCCTGCCTGAAGCCATGCGCGTTTTAACCAGCCCAGCCGACACAGGCGCAGTTACGTTGGCCTTGCCGCAAGATGTCCAGCCAGAAGCCTACGATTATCCCACCGCCCTGTTTGAGAAACGCATCTGGCGGATTCCGCGCAATCGGCCTGATGTTGCGACCCTTAAACAGGCCGTTGAATGGATCCGTGCGGCCAAGCAGCCGCTGATCATCGCTGGAGGTGGTCTGCTCTACAGCGAAGCCACGGAGACACTGCGCAAATTTGTCGAGCAGACGGGCATTCCTGTAGGCGAAACAATGGCTGGTAAGGGGAGCTTACGGTATGACCATCCGCTCAACTTGGGCGCGATTGGCGTCACTGGCACATCAGCGGCCAACATCATCGCCAAAGAGACAGACCTGATTATTGGCATCGGCACGCGTTACAGCGACTTCACCACGGCCAGCAAGACCCAGTTCCAAAATCCCAACGTGCGTTTTATCAACATTAACGTTGCCGAATTCGACGCCTACAAGCACAGCGCCCTGCCGCTGGTTGGTGATGCCAAAGCTACGTTAGAAGAATTGTTGGGTGCCCTAGATGGCTACACGAATAATCAAGCCAACCAAAGTCGCGCCCAACAATTACATGCAGCGTGGGAGACCGAAGTGGATCGCCTCTATGCGATCAAGAGTGCCGATAGTGGCTTGCCCTTTCAGGGTGGGCTGATCGGCGCCGTCAATGACCAAGGGGATCCCGACGCGGTGATGGTCTGCGCGGCGGGCAGTCTGCCAGGCGATCTGCACAAGCTCTGGCGTTCACGCCACCCACGCCAATATCATATGGAATATGGCTTTAGCTGCATGGGTTATGAGATCGCCGGTGGCCTGGGCATCAAAATGGCTGACCCAGCACGCGAAGTCTACGTACTGGTCGGTGATGGCAGTTATCTAATGTTGCATACTGATCTGGTCACGTCGATCCAGGAAGGCTACAAATTGACCATTGTGCTGATGGATAACAGCGGCTATAAAAGTATCGGCGGCTTGAGCCGTTCGATTGGCGATCAAGGGTTTGGTACGCGTTACAATTATCCCAAAAACGGCGTGTTGCCATCCGACGAAGATGGCGGCCAGGTGGAGGCCCTACCGGTAGACCTGGCGATGAATGCCCGGAGTTTGGGGGCGCACGTGATCGAATGCCAAAGCTATGAGGACGTAGTGGCTGCGCTGAAAACGGCCAAGCGTATTGATCACACCACCGTCATCTATGTGCAAAACGACCGTTATCTGGGCGTACCCGGCTATGAAAGCTGGTGGGATGTGCCCATCGCCGAGGTCAGCGAATCGGACACCGTGAAAGCAGCGCGCGAAGAGTGGGAAGAGAATCGCATCAAAGAACGCTATTTCCTATAAATGCGGATCAGGTGTATATATTGAGACAGAATGCGTTACTGGTGCATTCGATCAAAGCGTAAAAAAGGATTAATAAAATGAGTCAAAACGGAAATCTGCTTAATTACGTCAACGGCGCCTGGCAAAAGTCGAGCGCCGGCAATTACGGCAAGGTCTTGAACCCAGCCACGGCGGAAGTACTCAGCAACGTGCCACTGTCACCAGGGTCTGAAGTGGATGTGGCAGTACAAGCGGCCAACAAAGCCTTTGGCGAATGGCGCCGGATGCCTGTGGGCGACCGGATTCAATTTCTCTTCAAATTCAAAAATCTACTCGAGACCAATTTAGACGCCATTGCGCGTACGATTACGAACGAGGCGGGCAAAACCTACAATGAGAGCGTCGGCGAAATGCGGCGCGGCATCGAGAATGTTGAAGTCGCCTGCGGGATGCCGGTGCTGATTCAGGGGATCAACAACGAAGATATCGCCAGTGGCATCGATGAGCATATGTTCCGCCAGCCGTTGGGTGTGGTGGCGGCGATTACACCGTTTAACTTCCCCGGCATGATCCCGCTCTGGTTTTTGCCGTATGCCGTGGCGACGGGCAATTGTTTTATCCTGAAGCCGAGCGAAAAAGTCCCAATGACCAGCCAGAAGCTCTTTGAATTGATCAACGAAGCGGGCTTCCCGGCGGGCGTACTGCAATTGGTCAACGGTGGCAAGGAGACGGTGGACGCGCTGCTTGATCATCCGAGCGTGCGGGCGATCAGCTTTGTCGGTTCGACGCCGGTGGCCAAATACATCTACAGTCGCGCCACAGCCAATGGCAAGCGCGCCCAATGCCAGGGTGGCGCCAAGAATCCGGTTGTCATTATGCCGGACGCCGACATGGATACGACGACCCGCATTATGGGCGACTCGGCCTTTGGCTGCGCTGGGCAACGCTGTCTGGCCGCCTCGGTGGCGATCACAGTGGGCGAGGCCAAGAACTCCTTTACCGAAGCAATGGCCGATGTAGCCACCAGCCGCAAGGTTGGCTACGGGCTGGATTCTGGCATCCAAATGGGGCCAGTGATTACGAATGAGAGCAAAACGCGCATCGAAAATTTGATTAATGTGGGCGCCCAAGAAGGTGCGAATGTCCTCGTCGATGGCCGCAACCATACAGTCGGCGGCTACGAAGATGGCTACTTTATCTTCCCCACAATTCTAGATAATGTGAAAATCTTTGGCCCCGTGCTCAGCTTAATGCATGCCAATACCATTGACGAGGCGATTGCGCTGGTCAACAATCGCGCCTATGGCAACATGGCCTGTCTCTTTACAAGTAGCGGTTCAGCCGCGCGCAAGTTCCGCTACGAAGCTGACGCCGGCAACGTCGGGATCAACATCGGTGTGGCCGCCCCCATGGCCTACTTCCCTTTCAGCGGGTGGAACGACAGCTTCTTTGGCGATCTGCACGCACAATCACGCCACGGCGTCGAATTTTATACCCAGACCAAAGTCGTGGTCGAGCGCTGGCCACAAGAGTGGAGCCGGCAGTTTTAATTGACGATTGACGGTTAGGTCGCTCTAAGGAACGACCTAACCGTAGATTACGCGCAAAGATGGTAATTAATATGACAAAACAAACGCTCGGCATTGGTGTGATCGGTATGGGCTGGATGGGGATGGCGCACAGCCGGGCCTATCGCAATGTCGCTGACCGATTTTACGACAGTGGAATTCGTCCACGGATGATCATTTGCGCCGACGATGTGGCGGCACGCGCCGAGCAAGCCCAGGCGATCAACGGGTTTGAACAGATGACGACGGACTGGCATCAGGTGATCGAACATCCAGCCGTGCAGGTCGTCAGTATCACATCGCCCAACTATTTGCACCTGGAAATGGTGCGGGCGGCCACCCAAGCGGGCAAACATGTCTTCTGCGAAAAACCGGTAGGCCGTTCCCCCGAAGAGACGGCCGAGATCGAGTATCTGGCGCGCCAGGCCGGCGTGATCTCCTTTGTCGGCTTCAACTACCGCTGGGCGCCGATGGTGCAATATGCCAAACAGTTGATTGAAGAAGGCAAGCTCGGCCAATTGACCCACTATCGTGGGCGCTTCTTCTCGATGTATGGCAGCAATCCCAATGGTCTCCTCACGTGGCGCTTCAAGGCGGATCAGGCGGGGCTAGGCGTGCTGGGCGATATCATGTCACATGTCGCCGATATGGCGCATATGCTGGTGGGGCCAATCGCGCGTGTGGTCAGCAATCGGAACACCTTTATCAAAGAACGCCCACTGCCCATTCCGGGGCAAGGCACCCATTTTTCTTTGGGCAAGCCTGGTGATCCAACCGGGCCCGTGGAAAACGAAGACTATGTGGGCACGGTGGTACAGTTTGAAAACGGGGTGCAAGGCAGCTTTGAAACCTGCCGCGCCATCTACGGCCCCAAGTGTGAAATGTCGTTCGAGGTCAACGGCACCAAAGGCGCGCTCAAATGGAACTTCGAGCGCCTCAATGAATTAGAGCTTTATCTACCCGATGAGGCTGGGATTCACGATGGCTACACGAATTTACTCGGCGGCCCCAAATATCCAAATCATGGCCGCTTTAATCCTGGTGATGGCATTGGGATCGGCTACGAAGATCTGAAGACGATTGAAGCGTACAACTTTTTACAGTCAATTGTAGACGGCCAGCAACGCGCCCCCAGCTTTGCCGATGCGCTAAAGCTGGCGAATGTCCAAAGCGCCATGATCCGCTCATGGACGAGTGGCTCGTGGGAAACAGTGCAAAACCGAACGCATGACAAGCCGACCCCAGCCTAATCTCTTCGATAAGGGAGAGGACAAGGGGCGAGGTCCGTTTTTTAATTCTTAACCCATCATCAAGAAAGTGTATAACATGAGCAGTTCAATCTTTGATCTAACGGTCCAAGCAACGGATGGCACGGACAAACCTTTGCGCGATTATGCGGGCAAGGTGCTATTGATCGTCAATGTCGCTTCGCAGTGCGGGCTTACCCCTCAATATGCCGGGTTGGAACAACTCAATCGCACCTATGCAGACCGTGGCCTGCGCGTGCTTGGGTTTCCGTGCAACGATTTTGGGGCGCAAGAACCTGGCACGATCGAAGAGATTCAGGAATTTTGTTCCACTAAATATCAGGCCAGCTTTGATTTATTCAACAAAATTCATGTCAAAGGCCCCGAACAAACCCCGTTATATGCGCGCCTAACCGAAACTGAGCCGGCGGGTGATATCGCTTGGAATTTCGAAAAGTTTCTTGTGGGTCGTGACGGACAGGTCGTAGGTCGTTTCAAACCCCAGGTTACTCCCGATAGTCCGGAATTGGTCAGCGCCATTGAGCAGGCGCTCTAGATTTTACAGGGGGGGAACCGCCAATCAAACATCTGGCTGCTCCCCCGTTATCGGTAAATTCGAAGTACATCATGGTTGAGGCTATGCTCACCATCAGTGAAAGGTGGCCCGATTGAATAAGAGTCAGACAAATCGCCAACTAGGCTATCCAGCCGATGCGCGTTTATTGCTCATCAATGCCGACGATTTTGGCATGTGCCATGCGATTAATGTAGCGATCTTTCGTGCCCTTACCGAAGGTGTGGTGCGTTCTACGACCTTGATGATGCCCTGTCCTTGGGCATTGCACGCCATACATCTCCTCAAGGAACATCCCGATCTGGCTTTCGGTGTGCATCTAGCGGTTATCTGCGATACGGTCGATTATAAATTCGGCCCGCTCACCCCCAAGGAAAAGGTCCCCTCCTTGCTGGACGAAACCGGCTATTTCTACAGCTTTGAACGCATGGCTGAATTTCTGGCGCAGGCCCAGTTGGCTGAGTTGGAAACAGAATTCAGAGCGCAGATCGAGGCCGTGCTCGCTGCTCAACTCAAGCCAACCCACCTGGATTGGCACTGCCTGCGTTTTGGAAGCCGAACCGAAATTTTCGATTTGATGATCGGCCTGGCGAAAGAATACGGTCTAGCGCTGCGCGTCGTCGGGCAACAGTCGATCGAACAAGTGCAGCGCCAGCACTTACCCACCAACGACTACGACTTTCTGGATAGCTTTCGGCTAGACCTCGTTGATAAGTCAGGCCAGTACGGCCAGTTGTTGCGTGAGTTACCCGCGGGGCTGAGCGAATGGGCAGTCCACCCTGGGCTGGGCAATGCCGAGTTACAAGTCATCCAACCCAGTGGCTGGCAGGTGCGCCAGACAGATTTTGATTTTTTGGTCTCTCAAGAGGCGCAGAATATCGTAAAAGAGCAAGGTATTATTCTGGTTGATTATCGACAGTTGCAGGCAGTCTGGCGTAGTGCATAAATTAATTTAACGAAATAACAAACCGTGCAAGATGGCGCTGATTTTTCTTTGGCCTTTCAGAAGCCCCTTGGGCACATAGATCTTGAAATTATTTAATGGACGCAGTGAGGCATATGGATAACATTCAAATTGGCAATGCACCGTGTTCTTGGGGCACCTTAGAATTTGGCGAAATGGGTGGCAACCGGTTGACCCCCACGCGCATGTTAGACGAGTTAGCGGAGGCTGGTTATACGGGCAGTGAGTTAGGGGACTGGGGTTTTATGCCAACCGATCCAACCGTGCTGACCCAGGAGTATGCCCACCGCCATTTGACCATCACTGGCGCCTATGTGGGTGTGGCGCTGGAAGATCCAGCCAAGGTGGGCGAAGGCGAAGCGGTGGTTATGCAAACCGCCAGGTTGTTGGCGGCCGTAGCCGATGGCTTGAAGACACAGGTGCGTCCATTCATCGTGTTGGCTGGTGACAACGGCGCTGACCCCGTACGCACAAAAAATGCCGGACGAGTGACGCCAGAAATGGCCTTGAGCCCGACACAATGGCGCACGTTCGCCGACAATGCCAACCGGATTGCCCGCCAAGTGTGCGAGGAGACCGGCCTCCGTACGGTCTTTCATGCCCACTGCGCCGGTTTCGTTGAAACGCCCGATGAAATTGCCCACTTGCTCGCCATGACCGATCCGGCTTGGCTAGGGCTCGTTTTTGATACAGGCCACTACGCCTTTGGCGCGGGCAGTTGCGCCACGGTGCTAGAGGCCCTGGATCGCTTTGCCGACCGCATCTGGTATATGCACTATAAAGATTGCCACCCCAGTGTAATGGCACAGGCCAAGCGCCAACAATGGGATTATTTTGAAGCGGTGCGCCAAGGTGTCTTCTGCGAGTTGGGCCAGGGTTGTGTAGATTTTCCAGCCGTAACTGCCTGGCTGCGTCAACGCCACTATACTGGCTTCATTACTGTGGAACAAGATGTCTTGCCCGGCATGGGTGCGCCCAAAGAAAGCGCCATCCGAAATCGGGCCTATTTGCAGTCTATTGGTTTATAAATATGCACAAAAAATGGGGCGAGTGGCAATAGCGCCTAGTAAAATTTCCCCTCCCCCACATTTCTTATCTCCTTCCATCTAAGCAGAGGAACTATCTTTCATGTCGCAAACGATTAACTTTGGCATTATCGGCGCAGGGCGCATTGGCACGGTACACGCCGAAAGCCTGGTGACACGGCTCGCCAATGCCCATGTGTTGGCCATCTCTGACATTTCACTGGAAGCCGCCCAAAAATGTGCAACGCGCTTCAGCATTCCTTTAGCTACACGAAACCACCGAGAGCTTTTAGAAAATCCGGCCATTGATGCGGTGATCATCTGCTCGAGCACGGATACGCACACCCAACTGATCTGTGAGGCAGCCGAAGCCGGCAAGCATATTTTCTGCGAAAAACCCATTGCGCTAGATTTACAGGCGATCGACAAAGCATTGGCGACGGTGGCGCGTTGTGGTGTCAAGTTGCAGATTGGCTTTAATCGCCGTTTTGACAGTAACTTCCGCCATATCCAAGAAACAGTAGCCGCCGGCACGATCGGGACGCCACAACTCGTGCGCATTACTAGTCGCGATCCAGCGCCGCCGCCCATTGCTTATATTAAAGTCTCTGGTGGCATTTTCCTAGATATGACGATCCATGACTTTGATATGGCGCGCTATTTGATTGGTTGTGATGTCGAAGAGATCTATGCCGCGGGTGGCGTCATGGTCAATCCGGCGATTGGCGAGGCTGGGGATATTGATACAGCCGTGGTCACCTTGCGCTATACCAATGGGGCCATTGGCGTTATCGACAACAGTCGTCAGGCCGTCTATGGCTATGACCAGCGCGCCGAGGTCTTTGGTTCTGCTGGCGCCATCGAATCCCAGAATAAGACGCCACATAACACGATTCAGAGCACCGCTGCGCACATCCAAACGGTCAATCCGCTCTATTTCTTCTTAGAGCGCTATATGGATTCTTATGTGGCCGAGATGCGCGCCTTTATCGAAGCTATCCAAAACAATACCCAGCCACTGGTGAGCGGGCTCGATGGCCGCATCCCAGTTGTGATGGGATTGGCGGCCTGGAAATCCTATCGTGAACATCGCCCAGTCAAGTTGAGCGAAATTGAAGGATAGAGCCACAGTTCAAACGATGAAGTATCGGTTAGCCAGCCGCAATCGGATTGGTTTATTCTTTCTTTTAGTGACGATTATTCTGCTCTACAGTTTCCGTCACCCCCTACTCATTAAACTGGGGGAGTATCC
>JAPLGZ010000755.1 GCA_026389895.1 Chloroflexota bacterium
AAAGCGACGTTCCAACATGCCAGATAATTTCTGATATACTGGGGCTTTGTTAGGCGTTTTACTATTGATAACAATGTTGCTTTCACCCTGTCAGATTTCATCTACCTGTTCAGAGAAGTATGCCATGAGAGTTAATCAAACCCCAAACCAATTTGTGAACCAAGTCGAGCAGGTGCTACCACAGCGCTGGCCTCGTCAGACGTTGAAACGTCTTTGGCATTGGCTTAACTTTTCTGACAAACTCTAGCTCTGTATATGGCTTAGTGGTGCGGGCGCCATTACGGCGGTCGAACACGTGCAGCGGGATCTATCCATGCAAGTGGCAGGTTGGCAATTTGATCTGTTAACCTGGGAAATACATGCGCTGCGTGAAAAAATCGGCGCGGATATGACACATCCTGCCCGTGCCTTATTACCTACCATCGCCACCGAGCAAGTGCTTGATTATCTTGCGCAGGCCAGGCAGATCGTGGATCTGGAAAACCAAATTAACAAAATCTATAGCGAAAATAATAATCACGCCACCGCGGCATCAGCCAGCTTGCAACAAACGCTCGATCAACTACGGCAACGCCAAAATAGCGTTCGCCCTACGGTCGAGCAGATCATTCAAAATCAGATTGCCCGTGAATTGATTAAGAATAATCTCCAATTGTACGGCATGCCGCTACCCCCCGTACAGTTTACCTTTGTCGAGCCGCCCAAAAAGTTAATCGTTAGCCCACGCGACCACATAGAGACCTTCTATGGCGAGATGGTCCAGGCAGAGATGCCGCTAGCCGCGATTGAACAGACCGAGCGGGCGATCCGCCAGCAGAAAAACTTAAGCGCTTACATTACCAATATTGGTGGGTTGGGCGCTTTTCCAACCATGGTCGTTGACCGCGCCGGTTTGGATTGGATTCTGAGCACTGTTGCCCATGAATGGACGCACAACTATCTGGCCTTTTTCCCACTCGGCTTGAGTTATTTTTCCAGCCCCGATATGACCACCATCAACGAAACGGTGGCAGAGATCGTGGGCAATGAAGTAGGCCAAACAGCCCTACAAACGTTCTACCCAACGCTAGCAACGCCCATTAAATCAACGATCACCAATGATTCAGCAGAAGCCAGCCAGGTAGCCGTAGAGCAGCCACCGGCGTTTGATTTTGACACCGAAATGCGCAAGACTAGGCTGATGGTGGACCAGATACTAGCCGCCGGGAAAGTCGATGAAGCTGAAAGGTATATGGAGGAGCGTCGTTTACTCTTTGTCCAACATGGCTATCCACTACGTGTTCTCAACCAAGCCTATTTCGCCTTCAACGGCAGCTATGGCACCAGCCCGGCGAGCACCAGCCCAATCGGTCCTAAGCTATTTCTACTACGCCACTTGACACCCGATCTAAAGACGTTTTTGATCACTGTCCGAGGCATCACACAACCAAATGATTTAGATGCAGCATTGGCCCATTGGAACAGACCGAAGCGCGAAAACTAGCAAACAAAAGAATAATAGAACGCAAACAAAAAATAGCTTTACAAATTGGCCACTCTCTGGTAGAATCATGAGTGAAGTGATGAGGGGATGTACGGTTTCGACGGGGCAGGCTGTTTTTTAACTGCAGGTCGTAGAGCGTCGACTACGGTAAAAAGGCGCAAATCCTATAAATGCCAAAAACACAGGCAAACTCTTCAACTTCGGTTTCGCTAACGCTGCTTCCGCTGCGATGGCCGCCTAATTGAAGAAACTGATCCTCTAACCCAGGATCACGGTCCGCTCTGATGCTGCTCTCAGGCCAAGCGATGACTGACATAAACTGTTGAGCTGCGGTGGCTAGACGCCGATAAGGCCACCTAAGACACTTCGGCTAGCCGGGCAAGTGAATCCCGTCACACGGAGTCCGCCTAGCAAAACACCAAATGTGTGACTATGCCTGTAGATGTTACTGGACGAATGTTTCGGACGCGGGTTCAATTCCCGCCATCTCCACCTCAGGAAAGGTCCCGGCAAATTTGCCGGGACCTTTCTTTTGCCATCCTGTTGTAAAGAGAGCCCCGCAGCGTTCATGTG
>JAPLGZ010000441.1 GCA_026389895.1 Chloroflexota bacterium
GCCGACCCCAAACCAACGCGCACAATTATGGAACAAGGAGAAAAGAGTATGCGAGTTGGCACTGCCTGGGAAGATATCACGCCCGATAGGCCGCTGCCGCTGTTGGGGCAGATGCATGTGCGTTTGGGCCAGTCCAAACATGACCCATTAACGGTCAATGCGATTGTCTTTGATGATGGCAAAGCGCGAGTGGCGGTCTTGTCGGTGGATGTCTGCGTTTTGCCCGCCGCGCTGGTGCAGACGTTGCAACAAGCCTGTGCCGCTGCGGTGGAGATTGACGCCGAAGCTGTTTTGATCGCGGCGACCCATACGCACGTCGCCCCATGCACCACCGATCAATTAATCGGCAAAGTCGATCCCGATTTTCTCAAACGTCTGGAAGAGGCCACGGTTCAGACGGTGACCCGCGCCATTGCAGATCTGGAAGACGTTGCGCTATTCTCGGGTAGTGGTCACCTGACGCACATGGGCTGGAATCGCCGCGGGATGCGCCGTGATGGCAGTTGTCATATGTATTGGGGCAGTTGGAAGGAGGACTTCGTCGGGATAGAAGGGCCACGCGATGGCGAAGTGGCGGTTGTCTTTGCGCGCAAGCCGGATGGCCAGGTTAAGGCCGTCGTTTCTTCGTTTGCCACCCATCCCAACTGTGTTGAAAATGAAAATTATTATAGCGCCGATATACCGGGCCAGGTGCGCCGTGTGTTGCGGGCTGCTCTAGGCGAAAATATTGGCGTCGTCTATCTTACGGGCGCAGCGGGCAATACGGTGCCTTCGATTATGGAAAATAACCCCCAAAGCATTCAACCCTGGCGTGGTGAAAGTGGTTTGGTGCGCTCGGGGCTTTATTTAGGTGGGGAAATTCTCAAGGTGATCGCCGAACAGGTAAACCCGATGGTTGATCCGCTTGTGCAGCATGAAAAGACCCAAGTTGATATCCCCATGCGCGAATGGGATGCCTGGGCTGATCTGTCCGAGTTCAAAGGCGGCATGTTAGAATTCTTTGAAGATAGCCGCGCCGATTGGGCGCGCCTCATGCGCGAGGCCAATCCTGTGCCGATCCGTCTGCATGCATTGCGCCTGGGCGATGCCGTCATTTGCTGTAATCCGACCGAGTTATACGTCGAATTTGGCTTGGCGATCAAGCAAAAATCGCCGGCGCGCACGACCTTGATTGCCCAATTGACCGACGGTTATTGGGGGTATGTGCCCACACCAGAAGCGATTCGCCACGGTGGTTATAGCGCACTCTCGGCCAGCCACACGCGCCTTGTCCCCGAAGGTGGTTGGATTATGGTGGAGACGACGCGGCAGTTGTTGGCGCAGGCGTTTGGTTGAAATACCTGACGAGTGATAAGTGATGAGTGAATTATCCTGAAATCGCGTTGAGCACTGGACAGTTGATCGACGTAAGGGCGTGCCCTTGTGGCCGCCCGTGTGTGATTAGAATGAATTGTCATCTTAGTTCACTCATCACTTATCACTCATCATGTAGAGGAAAATACAAAGTCAAAAACGAATTACGCCTGACCAACGACGGCGTTTTGCAGAAATAGGAGAAACCGATGGGACAGCATGGTAAGTTGGCAATTTTCGGCGGCGAGCAGGTGATTCCGCCAGGCACGATCAAGCCGTGGCCACCAATCAACGAGGTGGATGAAAAATATGTGCTTGAATCTTTGCGCGGGACAAATCATGCCTTTGGCCCCAATTGTGTCGCCTTTGAAAAGGAATTTGCCGCCTGGAATGGTAATCAGTATGCCATTACGACGAACAGCGGTACGGCGGCCTTACATATGTGTGTGGCCGCCTGTGATTGCAGCGAAGGCGACGAGGTAATTGTCACCGCCTACTCGTGGTCATCCTCCGCCACCTGTATTTTGCACCACAATTGTATTCCCGTCTTTGTTGACATTGATTTCGATACGATGAACATTGATGTTAACAAGATCGAGGCCGCCATCACGCCGAAAACCAAGGCCATTATCGTTGTGCATCTGCACGGTCTGGCCGTGGACATGGACAAAGTGATGGCGGTTGCACAAAAGCATGGCATCAAGGTAATCGAAGATGCCTGTCAAGCGCATGGTGCCAAGTACAAAGGTAAGAAAGTAGGGACGTTGGGCCATTGCGCCGCCTTTAGCTTTAACCAGAATAAAAACTTGGCATCGGGAGAAGGTGGCATGTTTGTCACCGATGACGAAGAGATCATGAAGAAAGCCCGTACGCTCTGGTCCTTTGGCGAGACGCGCACCCCCTCTGAGTCGCGCGATTATCACGTCTATGCGTTGGGTTGGATGTATCGTAACAACGATTTGACCGCCGCTTTTGGCCGCGCTCAGTTGACGCGGCTCGATATGTACCTGGACTGGCAACGGAATAGCGCAGAGTTGTTGACACAACAGTTACACAGTGTACCCCATTTAATTCTGCCTACCACGCCCGACCAACATGAGCCGAATTGGTATAACTATGTGCTGCGGCTCGATATGGCCGCGCTTGGTCATGAAGCGGATGCCAGCCAGTTTCGCAATAAAGTTGTGCGCGCCTTGAAGGCGGAAGGCGTCGAAACGATGGTTTGGCAGAGTTTTATTCTGCCGCAAATGACCGTCTTTCAGGCCAAAAATGCCTATGGTTATGGCAGCCCGTGGACGAGCCCGCACGCCCAGCCAGTTGACTATTCACCGGAACAATACCCGGTGGCCCAGCGCCATTGTGACACTCACACTTGTCTGGTCTCATCGCTGCGCTATCCTAATGGGGCTGATACGATCGAACTGATGGGCGAGGCTATCTCGAAAGTGATGGAGAATGTCGATCAGCTTGAAGATTTAGCGGTATAGACATACAATTACCCAGAATTGTTTTGAGATAAGAAAAGCCTGGCCACGAATTACACGAATTTAGGCGCATTAGGATCTCTTTAATCCGCCTGAGCTTGTATAATTTGTGGCCAAAACTCCTGGTCTGGCCAGGGTAGGAAACCACTATGAAACTGGGTGTAGATGTTTTTTCTTTGCGCTTTAACGATTGGACGCCTTTCCAACATTTGGATTATGCGCACCAGATCGGTTTGGAAGTCGTCATGTTTCCCGACCCGGCCTTTTTCGAAAGCCTGGATGAAAGTTATCTGCGCCAAGTCAAGACCTATGCTGATCAACTGGGGCTGACGCTTGAAGTGGGCATGTATTCGATCTGTCCTACGTCTACCTCTTTTTCCGACAAACGCGGTACGGCGGTTGAGCAGTTGAGCGAAATGTTGAATGTAGCGCACATTTTAGGTTGCAAGGTCATGCGGACGCTACTTGGCTCTAATGCGGATCGCCGCACGGCCACCCCATTGCGCACCCATATTGATGGCCTGTTGGCCACTTTGCAGGCTGTCCGCAACCAGGCCAATACTTTGGACGTTAAGATTGCGTTGGAAAATCATGCTGGCGATCTGTTGGGCCATGAACTCAAGGCCGTAATCGAGGAAGCCGGCCCCGATTATGTTGGTGCCTGTATTGATTCGGGCAACCCCGTCTGGATGGCGGAAAGTCCATTTGTCACCCTCAATCACCTGGCCCCCTATGTCTTAATGAGCCATATTCGTGACAGCGCGGTCTGGCCGCACCCACAAGGTGCGGTGGCGCAATGGGTGGCAATGGGCGACGGCACGATTGAGATTGAGCGGTGGGCCAAGCTCTATCAGGAAAAATGTCCGCATACCAATTTTACGCTAGAGATTATCACCAGTTTAGCGCCGAAGGTGTTGGATTATCTGGACCCCGATTATTGGGCGGTTTATCCCGATTATTCAGCCGCTGAGTTCGCGCAATTTTTGACGTTGGTCCATCAAGG
>JAPLGZ010000045.1 GCA_026389895.1 Chloroflexota bacterium
GCGGCCAGCGAAGCAAGTGGCGAAGCGCCAACCGCCGATGCGGGTGAAGATCGCCGCGCCGCCCGCGAAGCCCGCCGCGCCGCCCGTACGGCCAGGTAATGCAACAACAATCTCACGCAAAGCCGCAAAGGCGCAAAGTTCTCTATACGTTGGTTTGGTTTTTCTTTGCGGTCTTTTGGGCACCCTTTGGGTATATTTGCGTGAGATTGCTTTTATTTTTAGTTTGAAACCGAGGTAGTTGTGGACTTATCAGGCCCAGCAAAAGAATATACAGCCCAAGAATTTCGTGGCATAGTGTATAAAAACGCCCAGGTGCAATTCAAAGAATTTGACGCGTGTACCTTTGTGAAATGTACCTTTAGCGAAACCGCCTTTAGTGATTGTAAATTTCGCGATTGTGTTTTTAAAGGCTGTGATCTAAATCTGATTGGCGTCAAAGGCTGTTCCTTTGAGAACACGCGCTTTGAAGATTCACAGTTGATTGGCGTGAATTGGACCGACACCACCTGGGCCAAAAACAAATATCTGAAACCGGTTGACTTTATGGGTTGCATTTTAAATCTTTCAACTTTCATGAACCTAAATCTCAAGAAGATCAAGATCACAAAATGCGTGGCCAGAGATGTCGATTTTACGGAAGCGAACATGACCCAAGCCAACTGTACCGCCACCGATTTCTCAAATAGCCGGTTTATGCGCACGAATCTCACAGAGGCAGACTTTACCGGGGCGACTAATTACTCGATTGCCGCCAACTTAAACATCCTCAAGAAGACCAAGTTTTCATTGCCCGAGGCCATGTCCCTGCTTTACAGTTTAGATATCGTGCTTATCGAGTAGCAACAGGTCGTCGCTGCATGAAAAGACAAACGCAGCATTTACGGTTTTCCGGTCTATGGCGAAGTGGCGCGAGGCATGCTTATAAGTTTGCCAGTCTGCTTGGTAAAATTTTCAGCGAGTTGTTGATGAATGGTCACACGTCGCACGATGGTACTCTGTTCGCAATAAACCGGCCGGCGCTCACCGATCCGAATTATGCCCTCTACATATTTAATTTGGACACGGATCAACGCTAATGACGGCTGAGATGGTGAAGGAAACAAGCATCGAACACCGCCCCGAGAACGGCAAAGCCAACCAAAGCCCGGGTTGTGAAACTTGGCATGGTCGGCGGAGGCGGTTAATTTTTTAATAACGGCCCGACAAGAAGTAGCGATGAGGAGCATATCGTGACGATTCAGAAAAAAGTACCGAGTGATATAGAGATCGCCCAGGCCGCGACCCTAGTGCCAATTGAAGCGATTGCCGAAAAGATGGGCTTGGCCCGCGCCGATATTGAGTTTTATGGCGAAAATATCGCGAAGATCAAGCTCGAGGCAATTGAAAAGTTGCAGGATCGGCCCAACGCCAAATATGTCGTCGTGACGGCGATTACACCAACGCCGCTGGGCGAAGGGAAATCAACCACGACGGTTGGCCTCGGTCAGGCGCTGCATCACATTGGCAAAACGGCGACCGTGGCGATGCGCCAGCCCTCGCAAGGCCCGACCTTTGGCATCAAAGGTGGTGCGGCCGGTGGCGGTTACAGCCAGATTGTGCCAATGGAACAATTTAATTTACATTTGACTGGCGATCTGCACGCCGTCACGGCAGCGAACAATTTGCTGGCGGCGATGATTGATAATCATATCTATCAGGGCAACGAACTGAAGATTGATCCATATGCGATTACCTGGCGGCGCGTGCTTGATGTCAGCGATCGCGATCTGCGCAATATTGTCGCTGGGCTCGGTGGTTCCGGTGATGGTGCGCCCCGGCAGACCGGCTTTGACATTTCAGTTGCCAGTGAAGTGATGGCAATTTTAGCCTTGACAACCAGCCTGCGCGACATGCGCGAGCGGTTTGCCCGCGTTGTGATCGGCCAGAGCGAAGACAAAAAACCGGTGACGGCAGAACAGTTGAAGGCGGCTGGCGCCATGACCGTCTTGATGAAAGAGGCGATCAAGCCGAATTTGATGCAAACCGTGGAAAATACGCCAGCCCTCGTCCATGCTGGGCCTTTTGCCAATATCGCCCACGGCAACAGTTCCATTTTGGCGGATCAGATTGGGATCAAGTGTGGCGATTTCTTGATCACCGAGGCCGGTTTTGGGGCAGATATTGGGGCGGAGAAGTTCTTTAATATCAAATGTCGCTACAGTGGTTTGCAACCCGATGCCGCCGTCGTGGTGACCACGGTGCGGGCGCTAAAACTCCACACCGGCAAATATCGCGTCGTGCCGGGCAAACCCTTGCCCGAGAAGATGGTCCAGGAAAACCCCGACGATGTGTACGAAGGCGCGTCGAATTTGCGCAAACAGGTTGAGAACATGCTCAAGCATGGTGTTAGCCCGGTCGTGGCCGTCAACCATTTTAGCAGCGACTTTCCGCGCGAAACCGATGCAATTTTTCAAGTGGCCAAAGAGATGGGCGTCCGTTGTGCATTGGCCAACCACTGGGCCGAAGGCGGCGCCGGGGCCACAGATCTAGCACGTGCCGTGGTCGAGGCGGCCAACGAGCCCACACATTTCAAATTCCTCTATGAATTGAATCAGTCGATCAAGGCCAAGATCGAAACGATTGCCAAGGAGATTTATGGCGCGGGTGAAGTAACCTACGAAGTCAAAGCCAACGCCCAGATCAAGCAGTACGAAACCAACGGGTTTGGTCATTTGCCGATCTGTATGGCAAAAACACACTTAAGTCTAACGGCCGATCCGAATGTTAAGGGGGCGCCCACGGGCTTCACGCTGCCGATCCGCGAGGTGCGGGCCAGTGTGGGGGCGGGCTTCATCTATCCAATTGTCGGCGAGATGCGCACGATGCCCGGTCTGCCGAGCCATCCGGCAGCAGAGAAGGTTGATATAGACTTTGAAACGGGGCGAGTGGTGGGGCTCTTCTAGACAAAAGTTTATTCTGAGGATCAAACTGGCATTTTTAGTCGCAATAGCGTTGAATGTGATATAAATTCAAACATTCTACGCCGATTTTTATAGGAGAAAGTAAGCAACATGAGCTATACAGAACTTGACTTGGAAGAACTCTACTTGCAAATGCAAGATGATCTCTATGACGGTGTGAAAGAAGAAATTCCGATCCAGGTGCGTGCGGCGCTTGAACAGGGCCAGACGCCACAACAGATTCTAGACGGCGGGCTGGTCGCAGGCATGGATATTGTCGGGGTGGACTTCCGCGATGGCATTTTATTTGTGCCAGAAGTGTTGATGGCCGCCAATGCGATGAAGGCTGGCATGGAAATCTTGCGCCCGTTGCTCACGGAAACCGGCGCAGAACGCGTCGGCACCGCCGTGATTGGCACGGTCAAAGGTGATATTCACGACATCGGCAAAAATCTGGTCGGGATGATGTTAGAAGGCGCCGGGTTTGAGGTGATCAACTTGGGGATCAATGTGGACGCCGATAAATTTATCGCGGCCATTAACGAATATAAGCCGGACATCATCGGCATGAGCGCGCTGCTTACCACCACGATGCCCTATATGAAAGTGGTCGTTGACACCCTGGGCGAAGAAGGATTACGCGACCAAATTTATATTATGGTCGGTGGCGCCCCCGTGACGGAGAACTTTGCACGCGAAGTTGGCGCAGATGCGTATGGCCGCGATGCGGCAGTGAGCGTCGAGATTGCCAAGCGCTACATGGCGCGCAAACACAAACAGGCGCGCGACGACAAAGCAGCCAAGGCAGCGTAAATTGAATAGGGTCGAGGTGTGCCTCGACCCTATGACTGGCTGTTGACAACAGCGCATAGAATGGAACCATGTTCAGCCATTATACCTATCTTATCTGGCTCGTCATCTTCATTGGCTTGCCCTTAGTAGCGCTGCTACGGTGGCGAGCTTTTCTCTGGAAGCAACGTCGCGCCTTGGCCTTGGCCACCTTCGGCGCGCTGGTGGGCGGCTGGGCCTGGGACGTGATTGCCGTCCGTTTTGGCGCCTGGTATTACGATCCAAAGCATATTTTTGGCCTCTGGTATTTTGGTTTACCGATCGAAGAATGGCTGTGGATCGTGGGGACAACGCTGTTTTTTAGTGCGTTGACGGTTATATTAGTAGAAAGAAAAGTAAACAGTGATAAATGATGCGTGACAAGTGAAAAAGGTCATACGATCTTCACGCATTACGCATCATTTATCACTCATCACACATCACGCTTCATCCCACCTTTATGTCGATACTTCCCGAGCATTTTTCCCACCTCTTCATGCTAACCGTTGCTGGCTTGGTTTTTCAAGCTATCCTCTGGGCGCGCAATGGGCGTTTTCTTTGGCGCAATCGAAAAATCATCGGTTCAGTCGTTGTGCTGGCTGAACTTTGGACCGTGATCACCGATCCGATTGGCGCCTATTGGGGCGCTTGGTATATTACTCATGCCAAAGTATTGGGTTTTTGGTTTTTGCAATTGACCCCCATTGAAAATTTCTTCGGCATGGCGGTGGTGAGTAGTGCCGCGGCTTGCGCTGTGCTGGTCTTTGGCTATAGCCCACGCCGCTGGATTTAGCAGCGAACCAGACGAAATTCCATATTTTGCGACAAGCCTGGCTTTAGGGCAGCAGAGTGGCGATTAGCGATATGGGGCTTCGCCTCCATCCGCATAAAGTCCAGTTTTGTGGTTCAATAGATCTCGCAATGGTCCTGTGGCGATAAGCCACCAATGCCCCGCTAGTTTTGGCAACCAGAACGGATGTGCTACACTGAGCGCAGTTAATTTCAGAGCCAGATGATTTTCAACGTGAAGCGGTTGCGCCTAGCAACCGAGCAGCACCTTCCCATGCGCTCTGGATGTTTGCCACAACCAACCATAAGCACACAGGAGGACCCATATGGCTTGCATTCAACTTTTGGTCGGCACCACGAAGGGTCTGTTCTGCTATCGCGCGGATGCCCAGCGACAAGCCTGGCAGAGAGAAGGGCCGTTGCTCAGCGAGTGGAGCATCGATAGCATCCTGGGCGATAGCCGACACGGTGACCGAATTTTTGTCGGCGCCAGCCACAGCACCTACGGTCCTGCCATCCAACTCAGCACGGATGGTGGCCAGCATTGGACCCGATTGTCAGGCGGGCCTGGCTATACGCCCACCAGTGGCCGCCATTTACGCGGCATCTGGCAGATCACAGCGGGTGCGCCGAGCCAACCGGATACTTATTATGCCGGTGTGGATGAAGCTGGCCTCTTTGTGAGCCACGATCAGGGCATTACCTGGCAAGAGATGGAAGGGATTGCGCGCCACCCAGACCGCGCTCACTGGCGCCCCAGCCGGGGCGGGATCACACTGCATGCGATTGCGATCGACCCAACTGATCCGCAGCGCATGTGGGTGGCGATCGCGTCGGCTGGCATTTTGCGCAGTGAAGATGGCGGCGTTAGTTGGCAAGCTTGCAATCAAGGACAGCGCATCCGCAGCGCCACAGACGCGCCCAGCTATTTACCCCATAAATTGGCGTTAGATCCGAACAACCCGAATGTACTTTATCTCCAAAATATCGATGGGGTCTACTGCTCGACTGACGGAGCCGATTCGTGGCAAACCATCGAAGCCGGCTTACCGAGCACCTTTGGCTTTCCTTTTGCGGTGGACCACACAGGCAACCAATACGTCGTCCCGCTCGATGGCAATACCCGGAGCATGGTGGATGGCCGCCTGTGTGTCTACCGCCGGCGCGCCACAGAGAACGGGTGGCAACCGTTGACAACGGGCCTCCCCACCGAACCACAACTCGTGGGTGTGCTGCGCGATGCCTTGACCGTAGATGCACTGACGCCGGCCGGGGTTTACATGGGCACAACCCAGGGTGAACTCTTTTACTCGGCTGACGCAGGCGAACATTGGGCCCCTCTCCCAAGTCAACCAGCACGCATTACGGCGCTCCAAGCCTGGGTGACAGACCGGCCCTAGAAGCTGGATAAGCTTATCGGCGCCTTCTGGGCAGTGGTCAAGCCTTCGTTCGCTAACCAGCGGGCGCCCGACCACTTCCCAGAAGACTTTAATTCTAGAACGCCTCATTTGAATTCTGCCGATTGACATAGTCACGGCATCTAGCCTATAATCTTGTCAGCTTCCCATTAACGCATGCTTGTTTCTCATTGATAGGATTGAATTGTCGCTGTTGCCAGGTTTAGCGCCGTCTACATGCAAAAAACAGCGTTGTCACATTTGGTCATTTACTCTTTAGTGCCGACCTCTACGCCCTACAAGCATAAAAGATGGGTATGACCACGCGCCTAGCGATTTAAAGCTTGTGCCAATTAGCCTTTATTCCCTTAAACATTGCATTTTACCAAAGGAGACTATTTTAATGAGCAGTAAAAGTAGTAAGCAACGCTTGACCCGGCGCGAATTTCTCCTCGCAGGCGCCGCAACCACGGTGGGACTTGTCGCCATTGCTTGTGCCCCACCCGCCAGCGCGCCGGCAGCCGGGGGCAATGCGGCCCCCGCGGCAGGAACAGCCAAAGTAGCCAAGAACGATTTTGAAGCGAAATATGAAGAGATTGGTCAAGAATGGGCGGGCGTCACTTTGCGCTTGCCCATTGGGCAAACTGGCCACTGGGGTGTTAACGAAGTGGCCGCCCAGCGTTTTACCGAACTGACCGGTATCAAAACCATTTGGGAGAATAATCCCTACGAACAAGTATATGACAAGACCTTTCTCGACTTGAGTTCACAAAGCGGCACCTACGACGTGCTAGATTTGAATTTTGCCTGGTTTGGCCAATTTATCGCCACGAATGGCTTGCTAAAGTTGCAATCCTACGTTGATAATCCGAAATTCCCGGCCGTTGATCTCAAAAAATTTGTGCCCGCGACGCTCGAAACGTATGCCAAATGGGAAGGTGAATTATATGGCCTGCCTTGGCTCGGTGATGCCATGATCTTCCCCTATAATCAGGCGCAATATAAAACCGCTGGCCTTGATCCAGACAAGCCACCGGCCAGTTGGGATGATGTGTACAACTTTGGCAAGACATTAACCAAAGACAACCAATATGGGTTTGCGCTGATGGGTGGTCGCCAGATTCAGGCGATGTGCACTTATGCCGCCATTTTCTTCGGTCTGGCCCACAAAGGCTTTTATGATGACGCTGGCAATCCGCAATTTGACAGCGATGAAGGTCGCCAGGCCATGGAGATCATTGCCGTAAAACTCCCAGAGATCTCGCCCCCAAGCGCCGTCTCCTGGGATATTGTCCAGGCGTCAGAATCGGTGGCGCAGGGCGTTTGTGCCATGGAAATTCAGTGGCCTGGCATTTTGGGTGGCCTGCTCGATGCCAAAAGCTCCAAAGTGATTGGCCAGATGGGTTTTGCCAAACCGCCCGGTGGCACGCCTCTCGGCGGGCACGGCATTGGCGTCTCCAACTATTCTAAAAATAAAGATGCCGCCTACCTGCTAGCCAACTACCTGGTGTCGCCAGAAATTCAGCGCGAATACGTCAGCAAAGGGTATGCCATTACGTTGACCGAATTATTTGAGGACCCAGAAATTCAGAAGATCAACCCCTACCTGAAGACGATGGGCGAGGCCATGGCGATTGGTCTCAGTTGGCCGCGCACGGAAGAGTCGAATGAGGTCTTTGACATTATGGTCAAGCACATCAACGGCGCCATTACGAAACAGGAAAAGCCCGATGAATCGGTCAGCGCTATGAACAAGGAGATCTTTGATCTGCGCAAGCAACGTGGGTTTATCAAGTAAGCGCAATCTGACAACCGCGGAGATCAGGATTAGCCAATATGATTGTTAAGCGATTGGGAGATAAGAGATTGATCGAGCTAACGCTCATCTTCTAATCACTTAAGAGACAAATCATTGAAAAGTCGTCTAGTGGGAGACGCGTCCCCCCTGTGGGCGCCCTCCCACTAGACGGAGTCCATTTGGTGGATCGATAAGCTGCCGGTTTACGCTTAATTAAATCTTACAAGCTGATTATGACGGCTAACTTTTATACAGCACTGACCGTAGTTCACTGCACCGGGGCAGAGTCTTTTGTTGGATCGGAGTTCCCACGATTATGGCGACCATTGAATTAACAAGACGCGCACAAGTTAAGAGCGGGAAAGCGCGCCATCTGAATACCATTTGGGGGATTCCTCTGCCCTATCTGCTGATTGCGCCCACTTTTCTGATCGTATTCGGCCTACTGGTCTATCCGTTGGCCTATGCGCTGATCCTCAGTTTCTCCAATCGAATCCTGACCGGCTCAGTGCCTTTTAAGTGGGTGGGGTTCGAAAATTATACCAGCCTTTTATCCACCACGGGCGATCTCTGGCCTTCGGTCGGGGTGACACTGCGCTTTGCGATCATCGGCGTGCTCAGCGAGTTTATCATTGGCCTCAGCCTGGCTCTCCTGCTCAATCGGGAATTTCGGGGCCGGACGTGGCTGCGGGTGGGCATCCTGGTGCCGCTGATGGTGCCGCCGTTGGCTTCTGGGTTGGTCTGGCGCATCATGTATGACGACCAATATGGGATTATTTCGCATGCCCTGCGCGGGGTGGGCATGCATCCGCCGATCTTTCTGGGCGATCCTCACACTGCGCTCTATGCCGTGGTGGCGACTGAGGTCTGGCGCGCCAGTCCCTTTATGGTGCTGGTGCTGCTCGCGGCGCTCCAGGCCTTGCCCCAAGAGATGATTGAAGCCGCTCAAGTCGATGGGGCAACATCTTTGCAGGGCTTTCGCCACATTACCCTCCCCTTTATCATGCCGGTGATCATTGTCGCGCTGCTCTTCCGCACGGTGGACGCGCTACGCACCTTTGACCTGATCTTTTTGCTGACGCAGGGCGGCCCCGGCACCACAACCGAGGTCGTCAGTATGTTTATCTATCGCTGGGGGTTCCGGCACTTTAAATTAGGGTTCACGTCGGCGGCATCGGTGTTGCTCTTTAGTGCCACCTTCATCATCTGTCTCTTCTATTTACGCCTGTTGGTGCGCCGGCAAGCCCAAATGCAAGGAGAATAAGCCCATGCAGAGCTCACACAAATCACCTGCGCGCCGGACACTGGGGAAGTTAGTTTTGTTTGGTGTGGTCGCCGCGGTCTGGATATTCTATTTCTTTCCGATCTATTGGATGGTAACCGCTTCGTTCAAGACGCGGGTAGACATTTTTGCGATTCCGCCGAAGTGGTTTTTTATACCAACGCTCCAATACTATCTGCAAAGTTTTAGCAACCCCGAATTCCTCAAAGCCGTCCAGAACAGCTTACTGATTACGGGCGCCACCGTGGTGCTTTCACTGTTTTTAGGGGGCTGGGCAGCTTACGCGTTTGCGCGTTTGCGCTTCAAAGGATCAACCGCCCTCAGCTTTTCGTTGATCATTGCCCGCATGATGCCCCCCATCGTCTTCATTGTGCCGCTCTTTTTAATGCTAAACATGCTAAAGCTCCGCAACACCTACACGGGCCTCATTTTGATTTTTACGACCTTTAACCTGCCTTTCACCGTCTGGATGCTCAAGAGCTTTTTCGAGGAAGTGCCAATTGAGCTAGAGGAAGCCGCCTGGATTGATGGCGCGTCCCGTTTACAAGCCTTAGGGCGCATTATTTTGCCGCTGATTGCCCCAGGGCTTGCGGCCACCGCCGTCTTTGCAGCCCTGTTGGCCTGGAATGAGTTTCTCTTTGCCCTCTTATTGGGGGGTCCCGACACCACCACCTTGCCCGTCTATCTTTCCAGCTTTATTGGTGAACGTGATGTAGAGTGGGGTGCCATTATGGCAACCGCCGTTTTGACCGTTGTGCCACCAACAATTCTGGTTATGTTGGTGCAGAGGAACTTAATCAAAGGTCTAACCTTGGGCGCCGTCAAAGGGTAATAGTGCGAGCCAGCGTTGAATATTAGAGGTGGCGCCCCACAGTTAGCAAGACACCGGCTTTATCCCCGCAGATAGTCCCCAAAATCTGGAATACACCCAGTACGTCTTTTATCTATAGCGGTCAGTGGCAACTTCGATTATAATAAGTGATCATTGGCATTAAATGATAGGTTGTTGAATGCGATAGCGCTGCAAGATAGGAGATTGTTATGCATGAGCTAGTTGCTTTACACGAAAAACCGCTGGCCGAAGAGATCTATATGATTGCTGGCTGGCAACAATGGGCAGACGCCGGCACAGTTTCTTCAGGCTTACCGCCGTATTTGATCGAGCATACCAAGGCGCGCAAGATTGGTGAAATCAAATCGGAAAGTTTTTATCTTTATCAAGTGCCTGGTGCCCACCATCTCTTCCGCCCTGTGATCAAGTTGGAGGATGGCTATCGTAAATCGTTGCGCCACCCGAAAAACGAGTTCTTTTATATGGGCGACCAACACAAGGGCTTAGTCATTTTTACCGGTGTGGAACCGCATCTCAATATGGAGCAATACGCCAGAGCATTATTTGATGCGGCCAAACAATTAGGCGTGCGTAGAGTGGTGAGCGTTGGGGGCGTTTATGGCGCGGCCCCGTATGATAAGGATCGCGATATTTCATGCGTCTACAGCCTGCCGCGCATGAAAGAAGAATTAAAAAAATACGTGGTCAAATTTTCTAACTATGAAGGAGGCGTCTCGATTGGTTCTTATCTGGCTGATCGCGCCGAGCAGGACAACCTTGAATATTGCTCGTTATACGCCTTTGTACCCGCCTATGATTTTTCGCAACAATCCAATCAAATGCAAGGGTTTGGGATTGAACATGACCATAAGGCCTGGTATGATATCATGCGCCGGCTCAACCACATGTTCGGCATGGAAATTGATTTGGCCGATCTAGACCAGCGCAGTGAAGAACTCGTGACTTCGACCGATGCAAAGGTGGCCGACTTAGATCGCAGCATGCCACAACTCAAGGTCAAAGAGTATTTGAAACGCTTATCAAAGGATTTTACCGAAAACTCATTTATGCCGTTGGATGATATGTGGACCTCTGAGCTAGAAGACATTTTTAAGAATATGGGTGACGCCTAGCACCATCAGCCCCGTAGAGGATAACGGCGTTGCTCACTTATGAAGACTTACATATAAAAGTTACTCATAATCCTTGACGGTCGGCCATAGTTCGTTTACCGGAATTTTCAGATGTTTAGCCAGATAAATCTCGACGCCATTTTCAATGCAATAAGCGCACTGAAAAGTGGCAATGGGGGCTATCTCAGCAAAAGCCGTCCGCTGGGCGAGGATTGAACCACCAATCGCAATCACAATTTCACCATTGGTGTTGCCGGGTCCCCACAAGAAATAGTTATTATGCCCGCTGATTGCCGGCGGTAACCCATAGGCCCGGCCCAAAACGTTGATCGCGCTGGCCTCGCCGTAGTTATCAGTAAAAATAATCACCTTCGCCTGATCTTGCGGTGACAACTGATGGTAAATCGTGGCGACTTGGTTGACGAGCTCTACCCAACCAAAACGATCAGCCATATATTGGGGTAAGGCGGCTTGCTTGCCACGTTCGATCTCCTGTGCTGCGCCCACAGCTAACGCCAGTTTGGACGTGAAAGCTGGTGGCAGCAGTGGTACGCTGACAGGGATAAAGACGATGCTCGATAGGCCCAGCAAAAGTGCGCCTGTCAGCGCCAGCCGCCGTCCCACAGTGGGTGATAGATAGCGGCGACTGAGTTGCTCTAAGCCCACAGCCCCAGCCGCCAGCAACATCGGATACGCCCCGGCAATCCGATCCGGACGACTAGACTGCGCCACAAATAGCAGCCCCAGCAAGACCAAATAGAGGATCCCCAGTGCGCGGACAGTGCGCGCCTTCTCTGCAAAGAGATAGTAGCCGAGCCCTGCCAGCCAGAGAGGGGCGGTCACTGGGTTCATGACCAGCAGTTGGTTAAGGAAAACTTCTAGCGGTCCTGTCGGCACATTCTTCTGAATTTCTGCAATTTGATAAAATTCAAGCGAAGGGAAGCCATGTTGCGCTTGCCAGATCAGATTCGGCGTCAACAGCAGAACAGCCAGCAAACCACCCAACCAGAGCCACTTACTCTTCAGATATTGCCGCGCCGGCGTCAGCACCAAACCAACGGCCAGCGCCAGGGCAAAGGTCAACATTGTATGTTTGTTCTCTAACCCTAACCCGATCACCAGGCCAATCGCCAGCCAGCGTTTGGGCTTATCTTCGGTTAGTAGCACAATGAATAAGTAGGCGCTCAGCGTCCAGAAGAAAATTTCGAACGCATTCATCGAGTAAAAGCTGTCCATGATCAGGTGAATTGGCGCCAGGGCAATGGCCAAGGCCGCCAACGCTTGCGCCCACTTACCGCCGCCCAGCTGGCGCGCCATCAGCCCGGTTAGGATCACAACCAACGCGCCAATAAGAGCGGGGAGTAGGCGCAAGGCAAAGAGCGAAGCGCCAAAAAGGAGCCGGCTGAGCGCCAGCACAAAGATCGACAGGGGAGGGTGATCGACATACCCCCAGGCCAGGCGATCAGCACAGATAAGATAATAAAGCTCATCGCGAAAATAGCCATAGCCCAACCAGGAAGTATTCGTAAGGGCATGGAGCATAAAATTGAACAGCACAAGCGCGAGCAGGAGCGGATTGGTACGCAGCTGCGATGGCAGTAGATGAAGCTTGCTCAACAAAATGCCTCCTATCCCAACTGACCTAAATGCGCGCCAGCCATCAATGGATGGTCATTCAGCTGTGCCAGATTGGGCGGTTTCTGTCATTTTCTTACGTAGACTGAGTGGTCGCATATCGGTCCACGCTGCTTGGATATAGGCCAAACACTCCTCTTTAGGACCGCTTTTGCCCACCGCATGCCAGCCAAGCGGGAGTTGGCGATCAGCGCGCCAGATTGAATACTGTTCCTCATCGTTCATAACGACGGTGTAGATCGTATAGTCGGACATGTCATCGTGGTTCATGAGCGCCTCCCGTCAAAGCTAATTGAGATTAGATGGATAATACCGTCTGATTCAAAGACTGTCGCTCGTAGAATTACTCGACAGTTTTCCATTTCCAGTATACACACAACCAAGGACTCAGTCAATCAAGCGAGCTTTCGTGACGGCATCGTAGATTTTGAGGATTTATCCCCGCGATAAAATCTTGTCACCGGTTTGTTACCAACCTATAACCGGCCATGTTACAGCCTACCGTTACGCTGTAACTCGGCAAAAGTCTAAAGGTTCATCCAAGATAGTCTAACAATTTTTATGCCCTTTATGGCGCGAACATTATCCACGAATCGCCGATGTTGTCATTGTAGCAAGCGGAGACAGTGACGTTGCGGCTCGCTTATGGCCATGCCCAGAATCGGCCTAGGGCGACGCGGCAAATCAATGCTCACTGCTTCCGCCCATAACGAGGACAAATGCGGGGAGATAAGGCGTAAAGCGCTCAAAACTTTCTTGTGACTCACGAAGAGCCATACCGCATAGCGACGGTGTGGCTCTTTTTTGTCTAGATTTACATTGTCCCTATGGTTGTTAATTTTGCCCCTGCTACTCGCGGCTTGTGTTGGCGCACCTGCGGCCCAAGCGCCCACCGCCAGCCAAGGGACCGAAACACCCAAAGCGCCAGAGGCAACCACAGGCAACGGCGCCAGCGATCAGTTCCTGGCCTATGGTTACTCCGGCGAACCTTCTTCGCTGGATTCGATGAATACCAATGGGATTGTCATCACCTCGCAAATTGAAGAGACGCTGATCAATTTCAAACCTGGCACATTGGAATTGGCGCCGGGTCTGGCTGAGAAGTGGACGCCAAACGCCGACTCCACCGAATGGACCTTCACGCTGCGCACCGGCATCAAGTTCCATGACGACACGGATTTCAACGCCGACGCCGTTGTGTTCAACTTTCTGCGCATCTCTGATCCCAGCTACGAGTTTGGCTTTCGCAAAGATGGCAATACGTTTGCCATCTTCCCCTACATCTTTGGGGGCTTTGTTGGCGAACCAAGCAGCCTATGGAAGGGCATCGAAAAAGTGGACGATCAGACCGTTAAGTTTACGTTGACCCGCCCAACACCGCTCTTCCCGAACTATATTGCCGCGCCGTACTTTGGCATTTCCAGCCCGGATGCCGTCAAGAAGGCGGGTGCGAAATATGGCACACCGGAATTCGGTGGCGTCGGCACAGGTCCTTTCAAATTTCTGGAATGGCAAGCCGGCCAGAGCTTGACCTTGGTGCGTTTTGACGGTTATTGGGGTGACAAGGCGAAGATGCCGAGCGTGGTCGTGCGCTTTATCAAAGATGCGCCAGAACGCCTCGCCGAGTTACAGGCCGGCGCCATTGACTTGACCACCGATCTGGCCCCCGATGCCCGTGATACAATTACGAATGATGCCGACCTGGCCCTCACGCCGCTAGAGGCCTTTAACATTGCCTTTCTTTCGTTGAATATCAACAACAAACCGTTTGATAACCCTAAGGTGCGCCAGGCAATTGCCTATGCCATTGACAAACAGGCGATTCTAGACAGCTTCTATGGTGGCATCGGCACCGTGGCCGATGATTTCCTGCCCGACAGCCTGGGGTGGGCGCGCCCTGCGAAACTGGAGGCCTATGCCTACAACCCGGAAAAAGCCAAAGCGCTGCTCGCAGAAGCGGGCTATGCGGACGGGTTTAGCACCGTCGTGCTGACCGACACCACCGAGGTCCCGTTGGAATTTTGGTACATCCCTGTGTCGCGACCCTACTTTCCGACCCCCAAGCCGATTGCCGAAGCCATTGCCACTTACCTGGCAGATGTCGGCATCAAGGTCGAGTTGAAGACCGAGGATTGGGGCGTCTATCTGAAAAATTGGAACGCTGGCACGAAGAACGGGATTGTTCAACTAGGCTGGACCGGCGACTATGGGGATCCGAACAATTTCCTCGCTTCGCAATTTGGCGCGGGCAGTGCGACGCAAGCCGGCTATAAGAATGAAGCGGCCTGGAAGTTACTGGACGAAGCAGGCGCCGCCAAGACACTAGATGAGTCAACGCAGCTCTTCCAGCAAGCAGGCGTCATCATTAATCAAGACCTGCCACGCATTCCCATTGTCCATGCTCCGCCGGTCTATGCGCAGAAAAAAGCGTTAACCGGTTGGGTGCCAAGCCCCACCAGTGGCGAATCTTGGGCAACGATCTTTATTCAAAAGTAAGATAGAGCAACCGTATCCGCTGAATTCATTCAGCGTCTGATATAAAAAAACCGTTGAAACGGGTTGAGATGTGTCGTAACATATTTTAACACGTTTCTCATAGCAGACCGTGAATGATGGGCATTAACCAAATAAATCGGTAACGGCGTATCTAACCTGCTTCGCGCCCAAGGGGCACCCGCCCTTGGGCGCGGTTTCTCATAGGAGGCGGCGGTTTTAACCGCTGCGGCACGCCAATCACCAAAATAAATGATTAATCACCATCATTCACGGCATCCTGAATTCATTCACGGCTCGCCTTTAACTAAATAGCAGGCTTTAGTATACTAGATCAAAGACCTACGCTAAGGTAGGCCATCTGCTTTATTTTGATCATTTGGGCGTGGTTGGCATGATCAATAACCGCGTGTGGAGAAGGTATGTTATGAGTCATCATTTTCGCCTTGGTTTTTTGACCCATTTGGAAGGCACGGGTGATCCGCGCCGCATCTATCAAGAGACGCTAGAACTGTTTAGCGCCGCCGACCAACTGGGCTTTGATGTAGGTTGGATTGCCCAGCATCACTTTCGAATCCACGCTGGGCGCTTACCTTCACCCTTTCCATTTTTGGCGGCCGCAGCGGAACGCACCCAACGGCTGCGCCTGGGCACATCCATTGTGGTGCTACCGCTAGAAAACCCCTTACGCGTCGCAGAAGACGCGGCTGTGGTCGACGCGCTGAGTAACGGGCGGCTGGAACTTGGCATTGGCAGCGGTGGCGAAGCGGGCGAATTTCAAGCCTTTGGGCTAGACATTGCCCGCCGGCGTGAGCTTACATCGGCGGGTCTGCAAGCGCTTCAGCAGGCCCTGCGCGGCGACAGCTTAAATGATGGTGGCCAGCGTCTCGATCCGCCCGCGCCCACGCTCGTTAACCGGCTGTGGCAGAGCGCGTTGAGTGTCGGCGGCGTACAATACGTGGCCAAGCAGGGCGTGGGTCTGATGCTCAGCCGTGGCGCTGGGGAAAAAGACAAGAAGACCGATGAAGTGCAAGCGCCTTTGGCCCAAGCCTATCAGGCCGCCTGGCAAGGCCAGCCTTTGCCACCGCGCATTGGCCTGTCGCGCGGCATCTATCCGGCCACCGATAAGCAAACAGCCCTGGCGGCGCTGCGTGAGCCCGTCATGCGGACAGCCCAGAACATGATCAAAAACGGTTATCTAGCGGCTGGCCTGCCACTCGAAGCGTATTGCCAATATATGCACATTGCCTACGGTCACCCAGAAGAGGTTGCAGCTTATCTGGCAGCCGACCAAGTGCTCCCATATGCGACCGATCTGATTCTCCAGTTCAACCCAGCCACCCCACCATTGGATCAGGCCTTGTGGATGCTTGAGCAGATTGCAACCCAAGTTGCACCAGCGCTCGGCTGGCGAAAGACAATCGACCCCAATAACAGAACAAAAGAGTAACCAATCAAAGAGTAGAGCATAAAGATGACGACGATCCAAACCATCACACCTGGCACGCTGACCGTTGGTAGTTATACGGCATTTGCCCCCGTCTCCTGGCATGATGGCACTGCGGCATGCGGCAAGGATATCGATTTTTTACAGGCCTTTGCGGCGCGGTGGAATCTCCAGGTGGTGGTGCGCTTTTTCCCTTTCGACCGGATCTGGGAGCGCCCAGCCCGCGCCGAAATTGATATTGCCGCAGCGGGCATCGCCCCATTGGCCAACCGCACTACCCCTGGCGTGGTCTGGAGCGAGCCCTATTATACTGTGCAGCGTTCCCTGTTGATTCGCGCAACGGACCGCGCCAAGCAGACGATCGCCGATTTTGCCGGCCAAACGATTGCCGTTACCCGCGGGTCAACCGCCGACCTGGACACAGAACAACGCAAGCCAGCCACAACGCGCGTCGTCTATCGCGAAGATCAAGTGGTGGCGGTCAAGGATCTGCTCAACCACACAATCGACGCATTTGCCGAAGGCGATATCTGTAGCCATTACATGGCAGCCCGCTACCCCGGCCAATTAGCGGTTGTGGACGTACATCCGATGGAGCCGGCGGAGCAGTTCGTCTTTGCTGTGCGCGAGGTCAGTGGGCTGCTCGAGCCCCTAAATAGGTTCATTCGTGAAGAGAGTGCGCGGTATTAGCTGCGAAAAACCGGAAGGAATTATTATGACAAACGAAACAACTGTGCCCCCGGACGCGCTGCCGCCGGATACGCTCAATGATATTGGGGTATTAAAACGCCGCGAAATTGAAGCTCGCATTATTAGCCCTTTTGTCGAAGCACTGGCGACCGAATTCGAGCGCGAGAAGGTGTTGGCGATCCTCAGTGAAACGATCATTAACATCGCACGCCAACAGGGTGCGGAACGCGCCGCGCAGATGGGGGACAGTTCGCTGATGGCCTTTTCTGAATCGGCCGGCGATTGGCGCAAGGGCAACGCGCTGGAGATCGAAGTGTTGGAGCAAAATGAAGAACGCTATTCTTTCAATGTAACCCGTTGTCGTTATGCCGAAATGTATCGTTCATTGGGCGTGGCCGATCTGGGGGCAGTGCTCTCTTGCAACCGCGATTACTCATTGGTCGAAGGATTTAATCCAGAGATTGAGTTGGTGCGCGATCAGACGATCATGAAAGGCGCGCCCTGTTGCACCTTTCGCTATCGCAAACAATCCCAGACCTCTGAGGCAGCTTAAGTGTGGTGAGGACAGAAACAGCTTTGCAGCAGGCGCTTAATTGGGCAAATACACACGAAGCAGCCACATTGGTCCGCTTCCAAGACCTGCTGCGTATCCCTTCGATCAGCGTTGATCCCAGTTACGCCAGCGCCATCCAGCGTTGCGCTGAATGGCTGCACGCTGAACTCGTTCGGATCGGCCTGCAACAGTGCGTCCTTTTGCCAACGGGTGGACCACCGATCGTCTATGGTGAGTGGCTGGCTGCCGGCGCGGATCGGCCAACGGTGCTGATCTACGCTCACTACGATGTGATGCCCGTTGACCCGCTGGCGCAGTGGCTCTCGCCACCTTTCGAGCCGACGATTCGCGAGCACCGGCTCTATGCGCGCGGGGCCATTGACGACAAGTGCGGCGTGGCAATCTCGCTCGCGGCGCTAGAGGCGATGCTCAGCACCAGCGGCCAACTCCCGCTCAATGTAAAAATACTCTTTGAGGGTGAGGAAGAGTGTGGCTCGCCGCACTTGGCGGCCTTTGTCGCAGCCCAGGCAGAATTGTTACGCGCCGATCTGCTTGTCGTCTCGGACGGTGGCGGCCAACCGGGCCAGCCACTGATCATGGCCGGTGTGCGCGGCACGGTAGACGCCGAGGTGATCGTCCGTGGCCCGCGCACCGATCTCCACTCGGGCGCTTACGGCGGCGTCGTCCATAATCCGATCCATCTGGTGGGGCAGATCATCGCGGCCCTGCACGATGCGGATGGGCGCGTGCGGATTCCTGGTTTCTATGCAGACGTACGCCCACTCTCGCCAGCCGAGCGCGCGTTGATCGCAAGCTTTGAACCATTGTTACTCGAGCGGGCGCGCGAAGAGACGGGCCTGTCGACATTTTGGGGCGAGTCGCTTGCCACGTACGGCGAACGGGCGACGGCGCAGCCCACGTGTGATGTGAATGGCGTCTGGGGTGGCTATCAAGGGCCAGGCGGCAAAACCGTCATCCCGGCCCAGGCTGGCTTTAAAGTCTCCATGCGTGTGGTGCCCGGTCAAGATCCGCGCGTGATTATGCAATTATTTTCCGCGTACGTCGCGAGTTTCGCCGTTGACACCTTGCAGATTGAAGTCAGGCCCGGCGCGACTAACTGGCCCGCGACATTACTCTATGATGGGCCAGTGCTGGATCTATTGCAGCAAACCTATGCAACCACCTGGGGTAAACCGGCGCAAGTATACCGCGCCGGGGGGTGTGTTCCACTGCTGGGCCTGATCCAACAAACCTTGGGGACACCGCTCCTCGACCTGGGCTTTGGCGTGGGCGAAAACAGCCATGCGCCGAATGAATATCTGGTGTTGGACTATTTCCAGCGCGGGATCCAGACCGCCATCCATTTCTACCACGGCCTCGCCGCGGTTCCCCGCGCAGAAATCCACGCCTAACATGGCTCAATATATCGTCCGCCGCCTGCTTGGCATCGTTCCCGTAATTTTTGGCATCTCACTCTTTGCTTTTCTATTGCTGCGCTTGATTCCAGGTGACCCCGCCCTGCTGATCCTCGGCGAAAAGGCCACCCCAACCCAGTGGCAAGCCCTGCGTGAACAACTGGGCCTGAACCGAGCGCTCTTTGTCGATCTGAGTGGCAAGCGCCCATTTTATGACACCCAGTACATTACGTTTATGGGCGATCTGCTGCACGGCAACTTGGGTGATTCGATTGTCCATAAACGCCCCGTCTTCACTGAACTGCGCGAACGCTTTCCCGCGACGGTCGAACTGGCGCTGACGGCGCTACTGATTGCAGTGACGCTAGGGATGACACTGGGCATCCTGGCTGCGATTCGGCGCGGTTCCTTGGTCGATACGGGCATGCTCTTGTTGGCGCTGCTTGGGGTCTCGATTCCTGTCTTTTGGTTGGGGCTGATGTTCCAATATCTGTTTGCCGTCAACTGGCACATTCTGCCGATCAGTTTACGGGTTGACTCGCATCTGAGCCGCAATTTTCAATTGTTCACCGGGCTCTACACGCTTGACGGGCTGTTGCGCGGACGGCCAGACATTACCCTCAACGCCCTTTATCACTTGATTATGCCCGCCAGCGTGCTGGCGACCGTGCCGCTGGCCATTATCGCGCGCATGACGCGCTCGGCGCTGCTCGAGGTATTAGGGCAAGATTACATTCGCACCGCGCAGGCCAAAGGCCTACGCGGGCGCACCGTGATCCTGCGCCACGCCTTACGCAACGCGCTGCTGCCCGTCGTGACGATTGTCGGGTTACAACTGGGCCTGTTGCTTTCTGGCACCATTTTGACCGAGACCGTCTTCGCATGGCCGGGCATTGGCACATGGTTGCTGGAGGGCATCCAAGGGCGCGATTACCCCGTGGTGCAAGGAGGCGTGATCTTTGTCGCGCTGGTCTTTGTGCTCGTCAATACACTGGTCGACCTGCTATACGTTTTTCTCGACCCACGTATTCAATATCGTTAAATACCAGCTTGATAGGGTCTGTACGAGGATGACAACTTCGGTTTTTACCATGCCTGGGCGCAAAGGCAAAGGCACGCAGCAGACGCGCAATTTATGGAACGATGCCTGGCGGCGCCTGCTGAGCAGTTCGACGGGCCGAATTGGTCTTGCGATCAGCCTGAGCCTGATCATCGTAGCCATCATTGTGCCGTTGCTCCTGCCCTATAATGCCAAGACCGACCGCAATTTACGCAACCGTCTGCTCGCGCCTAGCTGGCAGATGCCAGCCACGGAGTTGGCGAACCGCAAACTAACCAATACCAGCTATCTTTTCGGCACGGACGAATTGGGCCGCGATATCTTCATCCGCGTGCTACACGGCGCGCCGCTTTCGCTGACGGTGGGGCTGTTTGCGGTATTGGTGGCGGTGCTAGTGGGTTCACTGCTCGGGCTGGTCGCCGGTCATGTGGGCGGCTGGTTCGATACGCTTGCTGTATGGATGATGGACATCTTACTGGCTTTTCCCAGCACCCTGCTAGCGATTGCCATTGCGGCGGCCAGCAGTGGACCAGCCTCGCTCACAGCGCGCATGTCGGCCGTCGCCGCCCATATTCCCGTGCTGGATCGGATGTTCGATCCGCAACTCTTTAACGCGCTCATCGCCATTGCGATTGTTGAGATTCCGATCTTTGGCCGCATTGCGCGCGCCACTGTCCTATCGATTCGGGGGCAGGAGTATATTGTCGCGGCACGCGCCACCGGCATCAGCGAAGGGCGCACCTTATTTCGTCACATTTTGCCGAACAGCCTCGCGCCACTCTTGGTCCAGGCAACCTTGAGTATTGGGACAGCGATTATCACCGTCGCGGCCCTGGGTTTCCTCGGACTCGGGGCGCGCCCACCGCGCCCAGAATGGGGAACCATGTTATCAACCGCACGCGATTATATTGGCGATGGTCGCTGGTGGTATGCCACCTTCCCCGGTCTGGCCATTATGCTCACGGTGCTTGGCTTCAATTTACTCGGCGATGGCCTGCGTGACGCGCTCGACCCGCGGCTGCGTAAGTGATGGTTGGCAGATAAAAAGAATCATAGGCAGGGTGAATGTGGATTTTTCGTTTTGGACGAGCAGCAGGGCATCCTTTTAGGGTGACCTACGCCTTGTTCGTGCCGCTAGCAAAAAAAACCATGTTTCCTATTGTCAAGCTAGCGCCTTGAGTTATATACTATAGCCAGTAAGTTATTGTTCAGGCTCAAGGCAAAAGCGATTCCATGAATGTAACACCACAGACAACTGATCACGACAGCCGGCCAGCGCTTATGCCGCCAGGCAACCCGACCTTGTTAAAACCGGCCTGGGATATCGATCTACGTCTACTGGTTGCGGTAGTGATGGCTTTTGTCTATCATGGGGCGCTGAGTGTCTTTGGCACCTATCGCAACACCTATGACGCCTATGTCCATATTTTTTTTGCCGATCATTGGACGCGCGGCTGGTTTGATCATTGGGACCCGCGTTGGTACACCGGATTTACGCTCACGAGCTATCCGCCGCTCTCTCAACAATCGGTGGCCGCCGTCTCTTTCCTAACCGGCGATCTGCGGCTGGCGTTTGCGCTGGTGCAGACGACCGCAATGGTTGTGATGACGATCGGCATGTATCGCTTTGCCCAATTATGGGTTAGCAAGGAAGCGGCTGGCTGGGCCGCGATCTGGCTGGTCTTTTCATCGGCGATGGCCGAGACGATTCATGTCTTTGGGCAACTCCCCACCACCTATTCATTGGCTTTACTCTTAAATGCCTTGCCCTTTGCCTATTGGTGGATCGTCCGGGGCAAATTTTCTGATCTGGCCAAAGCCTGGGCATTGGTGGCCGCCACGACCGGCGCGCACCATGTAACAACCTTGTTCGGCTCGGTCTTTATCACCGCGCCGGTGCTGGTATTGGCCCTGGTCGAACGCTTCCGCACCATGCAACCGGGCGAACCGTTGCAACACCCGCGCTACATCACCCGGCAAAATAGCCGAGCCTTGATCATGCGCCGCCTGCGCCGTGTGCTGGGTCCAGTGATCCGCTGTGGCGTCTTTGGCGTAGGCACGATTATGTTGCTGATCATCGTGGTCTTGCCCTATTGGGCCTGGAGTCGCGGCGATCCGATCACCCAGGTGACCATCCCCCATGCCAGCCGGGATAACTTTCTGGTTAATCTCAACGCGGGGTTGGTCTTCTGGCTGATTCCCTATGGGGTATTACTCTTTGCCTTTCCGTATGTTTTTTATAAAGGGTTGAGCACCAAAGCCTGGCCGCTCGCTTGCTCGATCGGCTTACTGGCCTTGCTGGGCACGGGCGGCACGACGCCAATTCCCAAGTTGTTGCTGGGCGGGGCGTTTTATATCCTGACCCTTGATCGTTTTACCTTATGGGCTTCGATCCTGATGCTACCCCTGGCGGGCGAATTTTTTGTTAGTTTGCGCAAGGGGAATCTGGCCTGCTGGCTGCAAGAACAATTTGGCGTGTTGATGCAGCGGGCGATGCTTATTTTTCTGGTGCTCGGGCTGCTCGTTGCTTCAGTTTTCACGGTTAATTTGACGCAGTTTCGCCGCTTTCAACCCCCGCCGATTGACATGCAGCCGATCGTCAATTTTTTACAAAAGGATCAACATTCGCGCTGGCGTTATATGACATTGGGGTTTGGCGACCAGATGGCCTGGCTCTCGGCGTTGACCACGGCCACCCAAGTCGATGGCAATTATCACTCGGCGCGGCGCCTGCCAGAGATGACAACCACACCGGTAGAGCGCCTGGAAGGGGCGAAGTTTAGTGGCATTCCTGGCATCGGGTCGCTGCAACAGTTTCTCAACGTACCTGATAAATATAACCTGAAATATATTTTCTCAAACGATCAATTTTATGATCCGCTGCTCTTTTTTTATGGTTGGCATCGCCTCCAATTATTGGAAAATGGGATTGCCGTCTGGGAGCGCGAAGATACGCCCGTATTGCCCGATGTGTTGCCGCGGCGAGAAATTCCGCTCTATCAACGGATCATGTTTGGTACGTTGCCGCCATTGGCGCTGCTCCTCTCCATCTTGGCTGTAACCGCCGCCTATTGGCAGATCCCCTTGCTATTGCTCGGCGAGGCGATTGGTATGCGACCCTATTTAGAACGTTTCTATCGCCGCCTTTCAGACCCCTTTCATAAATTTTGGCAGATGGTGGACAAACGGATGTTAGCCGCTTCGCACTTAACGGGCGCTAGACAGGAACGCCCTCTCCGTTGGCAACTCTATTTGCGGTTATTCGTCCGGCGGGTGCGACGGCGTATGCGCGCGCCCACGCCCACCGCCCGCCATGTGCGCGTGGCGCTGATCGGTTTTATCCTCCTGCTCTCGCTCATATTGATCGGCTGGCGGGTGGCGGCCTTCTTTGCGAACCCGATCTATCTGATCACCAGCTATTATGATAATCTAGACTTCCGGCGTTTTGAGAAAGCCTATCAGCAACTTGATCCCGCCACCCGGCCAGATTTCGAGCAATATCTGCTGAATCTATCCCTGCGCGGGGGGTTGGTCGCTTCGTACAGCAAACTTGATTCGTTAAAAACGACAATTCTCCAAGCAGATGACACCCAGATGCAGGTGAGCGTGGCGGCGCGTTACATCACGGCGCTCTCCTATTATACCGATACGCAAGTGTTGAACCTGACCCGTAATCCACAAGAAGGGTGGAAGATTGAGCCAGAACCAGCGGATCTGCGCGTCCCGCCCGGCCAATTTATCCGGCATCCCAGTGTCACATGGTTAGCTCAGGGGCGCGCACAGACCACCAGCAACGTGGCAGATTTTGTCCAAGCCTTAGACCGCCCCGAGTTGCAAATCCTTTCGGCGCGGTTGGTCTCACGCCCGAATGGGCACTTTAGCGTCGTCGGCGAATTGATGAACATTGATGTCGACCCAGCCGATGTGACGGTGAGCGCGTATATTTATGATAACCAGGAGCAACTATTAACGGGTTATAATGCCGGCGCGGGGATGATGCATAAACTCCTGCCGCTGGAAATCACCCCTTTTCGGGTCGACTTTGAAGGCGTGGCCGGACTGGCGCTAAAAGGGGGCAAAGAACCGGTGGTCTTTGCCCCCGGATCAAGCTGGGATTATACCCTGCCAATGGATAAAAAGCTGGGGCGATATGCGGTCTTTGCCAAGGCGGTGGTCACCCAACGCGATCTGGATCGCGATGTAGGTGCGCAGGCGCTAACCGTCAAAGAGACCGACGCCGGGTTAAACTTGCAGGGGGTCCTGGTCAACGCTGGGTTGAAAGAAGCGGTCATTCCCCATCTTTTGGTCACATTATACGATGAACAGGGGCGCGTGCTCTGGGTCGATCACTTCTTTATCAGCAATGCCCTGCGGCCACAACGCACCATGAATTTCTCGGTCATGTTAACGCCGCGCAACACAATTGGTTTTGTCGATCTGAAAGGCGACAATGAGAGCAATGCCCTGGTCAACACACCGGGCTTAACTGGGCCACGCCAGGATTTTCTGGCCTTGCCGGTCAGTTCTGGTTATCGGTATCTGCGCGTCAGCGTCCACTATTTTACGGGAGCGAGCAATTGAGCCGTTATCGCCTGACGCTATGGCTGGCTTGTTGGCTCACTTGCGCGCTGAGCGCCTGCACTGGATTTGCGGCAAAAACAGCCAATTCCACGGCATTGCCCGCGCACAGCTTACAAATTGAAGCACCCGCCCATAGTCCCGCCGGGGCGCCGATCCAGATTATTGTCCACAGCACGCCCGTCACAGCCATCGGCCCGATCCTGCTGCTGGCACAGGGCACTTTTGGGATCTACCCACAACGGCAGACCCCTGTCAATGGCCAAGCGACGTTTATCTTGCCAGCCTTGCAGACCCAATATGCCGGCATGGTTCAGCTAACGGCAAATGATGATTCTGCAACAACAGGGGCCACCTTCGAAATCCTGCCCGGCGCGCCTGCGGACCCCGTTTTGCCGTTGATCGGACCACGCTCGATTGTGGCCGACGGAAAACATTGGACCCTTGTCGTTGCCAGCTTGCGCGACAAATTCTTAAACCCGGTGGCCGATAAGACAACGGTCACGCTGCGCGTGCAACATCCGGT
>JAPLGZ010000197.1 GCA_026389895.1 Chloroflexota bacterium
GTCGATCAAGAAACCGAATTCGCCCAGTTCGGCTTTGCCTGTGCCATTGGCGCTCGCCGTGTGATCGCTCGTGCTGCGCAGGCGTTCGATGGTTGGTGTTGTCATGTGTGACTCCTTTGTCGTAATGCGACTGTATCCTTATTAGAGGAGAAATTCAGCCGCAGATAGCTATTTTTACCCAGGTTTCGGCCAGCATGCCCCTTGTCGCACCTGAGAATTGGGTCCGATGCCGGTTATGTCTACTTGGTTACAGCATACTCTAAACCGTTCTTCGATCAAAATCCGTCAGTTTACTCACGCATGTTACCCAACAGGCCGTAGATACTTGATGCAAAGGCGCAAACTCAGGGCGTTTAAACTATCTCTTAGGCCAACTTTGGTTCGCGGGCAAAGACCTGGTCATAGGAGGTAAGTGCAATGCCGCCCAGCCGTTCAGCCATCTGGCGATAGGCTGCGCGCCGGTAATCCCACTTCTTTTCACGCTCCACTTGTTCCAGCCAATCACACAGATGAATGCGGATCAGATCTTCGTATTCGTCCTTAGAAAGTACAAATTCTTCATTTGTAATGCGATGCCGGATGGGGTAGGGCCCTTCAAATTTACCCAGTTGGGCGTCGAATGAACTGCGCTCCATAAAGCAATTGGCAAAGGCGATCTTTTCCGCATAGTCGCCGATCAAGCCCAGCAATTCGGGTTGGCGATCCATCGGCAGCGTAAAACTTTGGAAGCCCTGTGTCCCATAAATCGAATGAAAAAGTGCGGCGCGACAGAGCGCATCGTTGCCGCCCCATTCTTTCATGTCGTTATAGACACTGATCGCATGGGCAAGATAGGTTTTATCCGAGTGATTAATATCGGCTGCCCCCAACGAGATGATGTAATTGGTGAGATCTTTAAACTTGGTTTCCATTCACGGGCTCCTTAGCTGTGCAGATAGTGCAACCTGGTTCGGTGCTTAAAACAAAATTGTCCAGAGGAAGAATAATAGAAGGGATCGGCATTGTCAAAGCGCAAAACCATAAATTCACACAAGAGAACATATGTGCTATAATGTCTCCCTAATCAAGCAACGCCTAAAAATCACTCAAACAGGAGCATACTGCACATGGCGCAAGATCAAGTTGCAATCAATCTACTCCGTCAGCAATTCCGCCAATCACAGGAGTGGCTGGAAGGGACCTTGCAAGGCGTGACCGACGAGGTTGCCAATGATGTCCCCGTTGGCAGCCCGTGGCCGATTGCCGGGCAGATTGCCCATATTATCACGGGTCTGGATTTTTATTTTTTGAATATGACGCTTGGCAAAGAGCCGTTGCCCCTGACCAGTTTTGCTGAAAAGACAGGGCTGAGCGAGCCGCCGCCCATGCCTGGTGAGGCAGTCGCATGGGAACGCTACGTCAAAGTTGACTTGCCCGTCGCCTATGAATATTTGAAGTCTCTGTTTAATGAAATTGATGACTATTTGGCTACTGCGCAAGACGGTGACTTGGCGCGTGAGATTGACATGGGGTCGATGGGGATGCAGACGCTTACGAGTGCCGTCAACTATATGATCTGGCACAACGCGGTGCATACAGGAGAGATTTCTTGCATCAAAGGCATGCAGGGCTTGAAGGGGTATCCGTTTTAGAGTGGAATAAGAGTGTCCTCACCCCCGCCCCCTCTCCTGAACGATAGAGCTGTTTCAGAAGAGGGGGCGCTTCAGTAGAAGCGACGACCTGCCACCGCAGATGTTCTGCTCCCCCTCTTCTGAACTCAGTCCTTCGATTCAGGAGAGGGGGCCGGGGGGTGAGGACTCCTAATCTAAAGCACTCAACGGATCTTCCAGATAACCGACTAACGTCTGTAAGAACTGCGCCGCCCGCGCCCCATCGACCACGCACACGAGAGCGTCAAGATCGTCATCGGCTGCACCGCTGGTTGACCGTTGACCGGCACGACCCGGTCGGCGATGCGACCAATCGCCAGAATCGCGGCTTGCGGCGGGTTGACGATCGCGTTAAAGCTGTCAATGCCGTACATGCCCAGATTGCTGATCGTAAACGTGCCATGACTCATATCAGCGGGGGTTAATTTACCGGCTTGCGCGCGTTCCACCACTTCAGCACGGCGCGTCGCAATCGCGGCCAAGCCAAGTTGATCGGCGTTCGACACCACCGGCACCAACAATCCTTCTTCCACCGCAACAGCTAAACCCACATTGATCTGATCGTTTAGCACAATATTTTCATCGATCCAACTGGCATTGACGCGCGGATGTTTGCGTAACGCGACGGCGACGAGCTTTACCAGCAGATCGGTATACGTGATCTTGGCCTTGGCGCGCGCCTGCACCGCTTCGCGCCAGCGCACTAACTGGCTGGCGTTGGCTTCGCGTTCCAGGTAGAAATGCGGCACCGTCGTCCAGCTTTGTTGCAACCGTTGCGCCATGATCTTCCAGGGCCGGCTCATTGTAAATGGCGTCGCTGGTTGGGCGCTCGGTTGAACGGGTGCAACAGTGGGTTCGCTGGGCGTCGCCGTTGGTATACTTGGCTGAACTGGTTGGGTGATCGTTTTTTGCTCGGCGGCCAACACATCGGCGGCTAACACCGCGCCATCGGGGCCGCTGCCTGTAATCATAGCCAGATCAATCTGCTGTTCGCTCGCCAAGCGCTTGGCTTTAGGCGAAGCGAGAATCCGACCATTGCCGTTTGACGCGGGCGCTTTATCGCGGGTCGCGATGTAGGCCAGCACATCTTCTTTTTGGATCTTGCCGGTTGCACCTGCTTTAACCTGGCTGAGATCTACATTGTGTTCAGCTGCCAGCCGCATCGCCACTGGCGTAGCCGAAACTGCCCCATTGGGCGCCGCGGCAACCGGTGGCTGGCTGGTTGGGCTCGCCGCCGCCTGCGTGACAACGGCTGGCGTGGCTGGCGCAGTCGCCTGGCTAGTGGCCATTTCTGCAGGCGTCAGAATCATCGCAATCGCCTGGCCAACGGGTACCTCGTCGCCGACTTTGGCCGTGATTTTCGTCAAAATGCCAGTGGCGTTGGCTTCAATTTCTACATCGGTTTTGTCCGTTGCGATTGTCATCAACGGCTCGCCTTTGGTGACGGCATCGCCCTCATTTTTGAGCCAGGCGAGCAACGTGCCGGTCTCTTGCGCCATGCCCAGCGCGGGCATGATGACTTCTTTTGCCAAGAAAGCCTCCTTAATAACAATGAACTGCTAATAATTAATAGTCAATCATTGATAATTAATTATTAAGTGCGTGGATCATCATAGACGCACGCATTAACCATTAACTATTAATTATTCACTATTAGTTATTTGATTAGTTTTTTCCGCAAAGCATCTTGGCCATGTCCACCACACCCTGCGGCATGGGCACCGTGACATCTTCGAGCACGGGGGAGAAAGGCACCGGCACGTTCATCGCACCCATGCGTTTGACCGGGGCGTCCAGGTAATAGAACGCGCCGTCGGCGATCACCGAGGCGATTTCGGCGGTGACGCCATATTGCTCGTAGCCTTCATCGATCACAATGGCGCGGCTGGTCTTTTTGGCCGAGTCGATCAACGTCTGTTTGTCCAGGGGTGTGGTCGTGCGTGGGTCCACCACTTCGGCGCTGATGCCCAAGTCGGCCAGCAGGGTCGCCGCTTCCAGCGCTACTTGCACCATACTGCTGGTTGCCACCAGGGTAATGTCGGTGCCTTCACGCTTGATGTCGGCCACGCCGAAGGGGATCAGGTATTCGCCTTCGGGGACAGGCCCTTTGAGTTGGTAGAGCATCTTATCTTCAAAGATCGCGACTGGATTATCATTGCGGATGGCGCTTTTCATCAATCCTTTGGCGTCGTAGGGGGTTGACGGGATCGCCACAATCAGGCCGGGCACATGACTGAACCAGGCGTGCAACGATTGTGAATGTTGCGCTGCCGAGCGGCGGGTGGCGCCCAATGTGGTGCGCAGGACCATTGGCACCTTGAGCTTACCGCCCGACATATAATGCGTCTTGGCGGCCTGATTGACCATCTGGTCCATGGTCAACGTAATAAAATCACCGAACATGATGTCGATAATTGGCCGCATCCCCGTGATGGCGGCGCCGACGCCCAAGCCGGCAATCCCAGCCTCGGAAATCGGCGAGTCGATCACGCGTTGGGGGCCAAACTCTTCGACCAACCCCACCAATACTTTGAAGACCGTGCCCGCTTCGGCGACATCTTCGCCCATAATAAAGACGGTAGGATCGCGGCGCATCTCTTCGGCAATAGCTTCGCGGATCGCTTCAGAAAAGGTGAGCACGCGGTCGGTTGGACTGGGTTTAAGCATAGACATTTTCGGTCACCTCAGATACGTTAGGGAAGGGCGCATTGAGCGCAAATTCAACCGCAGCGGCCACTTCTGCCTGCACATCTTCTTCAATTTGGCCGAAGATCGTCGCTTCGGCTAGCCCAGCTTCGATCATCCAAGCGGCTAAATTTTTTAAGGGATCGCGCTCGGTCTTCCATAAAGTCTCTTCCTCTTTCGACCGATAGTACTCACGGTTGACATCACCGACATGGTGGCCCAGGAAGCGATAGGTCTGGCAGAGCAAAAAGGCTGGCCCTTCTCCCTGGCGTGACCGCTCCACCAGCCGCAACATGGTGGCGTAGACGGCGCGCACGTCTTGGCCATTGACTTCTTCGGCGTGGATGCCAAACGCTTCGGCGCGCGCTTTTAAGCTGCCTGCCGCGGTTTCGCGGTTGTGGGTATATTCGTTATAGAGGTTGTTCTCGCAGACATAGATCACCGGCAGCTTCCAGAGTTGCGCCATGTTCATGGTTTCGTAGAGCAGCCCCTGGCCTAACGCGCCGTCACCAAAAAAGCAGATGGCCACCTGATCCGTGCCGCGCATTTTAATCGACATGCCTGCGCCCGTGGCAATGCCTGCGCTGCCACCGACAATCGCATTCGCGCCTAAGTTGCCGGTGTCTTGATCGGCGATATGCATAGAGCCGCCTTTTCCACGACAGTAACCTGCCTCTTTGCCCAAGAGCTCGGCAAACATACGGTCAAGCGATGCCCCTTTGGCCACACAATGGCCGTGGCCACGGTGGGTGCTGGTAATGTAATCTTCGCGGCGTAGGGCCTCACATACGCCAACCGCGATGGCTTCTTCACCTATGTATAGGTGGGTCAGCCCCGGCATTTTGCGGCTAAAATAAAGTTCGTTGGCATTTTCCTCAAAGGAGCGGATCTTGCACATCTGTTCATACATGTGCAGCCACTGCTCACGATCAACAGCGTTGTAATCGAATTCAGTTGATTGAGTCATATCTGACTTTCTAGATTTTTATAAATGAATGTTTAGAAGGGTTTGAAGGATTATACACAGGAAAGGTGGCAATTATCAAATCAAAGTAACAGCTCACCCCAAGACAAAAGCAACCCCACCCCTGATAAGGGCGAAAGCCGTTTGGTGGACAGAACGTATCACTTCGTTTACCCCAGATCTAGCTCCCTCCTTACCGAGGAGGGCGGGGGGAGAGGTGGCCAATAACCGCCTATGCGCCGGATCTTGCGGGCTGGGTGTGGTCGATCACTTAAGCACGATTAACAAGTGGCTAAAACTTGATTAGTGAACGCTTTCACGTTTACCGCCCGCCAAAAGCTGAATTTATCCGTTTTTCCCTCTTGAATGTCCTGTGTGATTATGGTAACTTATTGCCCAGTGCTGTAACAGCCAGCACGGACTGTGAAAATAAAAATGGCGAGCAGGGCTGTCACCCAACTCGCCGTAGCTGTCGATTGTCCGCCTAACCAGCCAACACTCGCCGCCGTTGTGATCATAGCATGAACGCGACCGGAGGGCAAGTTTTGTCATTTCGCCTCTACGCGCCCAAGTGTGGGAGAAAGTGATCACAATATGTGTAAACGATTGAAGATCCTCGCGCAACATAACCCTGCTTGTTATATTGCTCAATGTGAACACGGCACGGTCCATCTGTGTTGGGAAAACATGAGCCTCCACCTACAGCCCACTGATTTTCTAGGCCTGACCGACACCATTTCTGCTGTGCTGGCGAACCAGCTAGACGTGAATGGCAAGCTGCGCTTGGGCATTGGCCGTATGACGCTAGAGTTATTACCCGATGACTATCGCCCGCTGGGTAATCTCATGGGGCATGCGGCGGCGCAATTGCCGTTCACGCCGGTTCCTTTGTTGGAGCCCGGTTTTCAGCCCTTGCTACTCAACACCAAACAGTGCTTGAACTAATTGAGCACCTACCCTGACTGTTGGTGACGCGCGCCTAACTTCGGCGTGGCCATTTGATGATCCCGCTGGTCTGTCGGCACGCGACAAACCGTGCTGCGCCACTTGTTTGTGAATGGACTTTGATCAGGAGGTTTTATGAATTACACCAGCCCCAAAATCCCGCCAAATTGCCAGTTTAATCCAGCTTTGTGGGCAACGTGACCGGCACTTTCCCGTTGTAGCGGGCTGGTTAGACTGGATGCGTGCGCGCTTATTGCGTCAAGTGCCGGTCACCATAGACCCGCTACTTTGTTCGGCAAAAACAAACAATCTCAGGAGAACAAATCATGAAACCCTTAATCCCATGGCTAGGCAGCCTTGTCCTGCTTGTCCTGCTTGCTGGTTGCGTGCCGGTGACCGCGCCCGTATCTAATTCTTCAACGACCGTTGAGCCAGCCACCGCAATCACCGACGCCCAGCCGAGCGCGTCTGCCTTTCCGGTCACGATCGAACACAAGTTTGGCCGCACTGAGATTACGGCGTTGCCCGTGCGCATCGTGACAGTTGGGCTCACGGAACAGGACGCGCTGCTGGCTCTGGGCGTTGTGCCGGTTGCCACCACGGAATGGTTTGGCAAATATCCCTCGGCGATCTGGCCGTGGGCGCAGGACAAACTCGGCGATGCCAAACCAGAAGTTTTGGGCGACGCAACGACGATCAACTTTGAAAAGATCGCCGCGCTCAAACCTGATCTGATTTTGGCGCTCTATTCGGGCGTCACCCAAGAGCAATATGCTATTTTGACGAAGATCGCCCCCACGGTCGCCCAGCCGAAGGAGTATGTTGACTATGGCATTCCCTGGCAAGAACTAACCCACAAGGTTGGTCAGGTCGTTGGCCAGGTGGAAAAGGCCGATGCACTGATCGCAGGTGTTGAGGCCCGTTTTGCCCAGGTACGCGCTGAACATCCCGAATTTGTGGGCGCAAGCGCCGTCGTGGCGACTCCGTATGAAGGGATCTGGGTCTATGGCGCCGAGGATGTGCGCGGGCGACTGCTCACAACGTTGGGTTTTACGTTGCCGGAAGGGATCAATGAAATCACCGGCACGGAATTTGGTGGCAACCTTAGCCTGGAGCGCGCCGACTTGCTCAACGTTGACGTGATCATCTGGCTCGATGCGGAAGAGGCTAAGGGGCCATTAGGTGGGCCGTTGTACGCCAGCTTGGATGTACACACCAAAGGCCGCGAAGTCTTCCTCAACAGCTACACGGATCCGCTGGGTGGCGCTACTTCGTTTGTGAGCGTGCTCAGCTTGCCCTTTTTGCTTGACGGCCTGGTGCCGCAGATGGCCACGGCGATGGAGCGAAGGTAAACAGAGTTGCCCGCACAGAACGTGCAAAACAGATGGGAAAAGTGACGTGGGAAATCAACCAACAGCTGGTAAAGAGTATTGCAATGTGCTTGCCATTCAAAGCGGGCTAGACCCTGCCGGGCATGCCGGGTATTTTGAAGATGCCATCGTGATAGAGACGCCATTGCCCTGGAAGCACGAGATGTACGACACGGCTGGCGCGTTACCCCAGGCGCTGATCGACCTGCTGGCGCTCTGGTTGGAACGTTATCGCGCCGGCCAACCCTATAATCATCGCCTACTGATGATCGCGCCAGACCCCGAATATTCACGCAAAGGGTATCGCCGCGTGATGTTTTACACGCGGGACGCAGGCCCGTTCGCCCAGTATGCCAAGCGCGAATATCTACTGCCAAAGGATCTGTTTGGCCCATTCGCGTTGGCGCTCTATGAGGCGCGCCACATGCTCGCGCAGTATGAGCAATATCGCACCCCCGAAACCGACGCGACGCGTGACATCTTGGTCTGCACGCACGGCACGGTCGATGTTGCCTGCGCCAAGTTTGGCTATCCGCTCTATCGCCATCTGCGCAACACCTATGCTGCTGAACATTTGCGCGTCTGGCGTGTCAGTCATTTTGGCGGCCATCTCTTTGCCCCAACCTTGGTGGATATGCCGACTGCCCACTACTGGGCCTATGTCGAAGAGGAGCAGGCACAACAGATCATTGAGCGCAACGCTCCCGTGGCGGCACTGCGCGGTCACTACCGTGGCTGGTCGGGGGTGGACTATGGGCTGCTTCAAGTCGCCGAGCGCGAAATGTGGCAGCGTGAGGGTTGGGCCTGGTTTGACTATTTGAAGTCGGGCGAAGTGCTGGCGCAGGATACGAACGAGGCAGCTCCGCAATGGGCAGACGTACAGATGACATATAGGACGCTCGACGGTACAGAAGGCATCTACACAGCGCACGTCGAACTAACACATCGCATCGCCACCAAATATTCTACAGAAGAAGCCGAGACCCACGCTTATCCTCAGTATGCGGTGACAAAACTAGAAAAACAAGCAAGTAGAGAACGCAATGGCAGTCAGCATTCAGCCCAGCAAGCGCTGGAAAAACAATTAGCGGTGAAGGTTTAATGCTTGCTCCTATAACGCTGGGTGACTCAATTCGCACGCAGTAATTCTACCTTGATGTCTAAGACTTTAACGTTGCGCGCCAGATGGAGATGCATAACATGTGCCCATAATTAACCTGACCATCGTATATATGATGGAGATAAAAAGCCTGCTGGGATTTACTGGGCTTAATCCAACAGTTTGCCCCTGCTTACATGAGGATGATGACGGTGTTTAACAGATTGCTTTAGTTACACCACACTAGGTTGTCGCCTAATTCGTCAAAATTAGGCGACGAAACACAAAAAAATCGTGTTACACTGGTTCTGTCGGCTGGCTGTGCGAGGTAAGGCGGGCCAGCCCGTAAAATCTAAACAAATCAAAATTAAAAGGTCACAGATTATGACGATGCGGGTATAATTTAGGGGCACCATTCGCTTTCGACCTGAAAATGGCAGGTCTGCCAATACTGAAAAGGATAAATTACCATGACGCAATTTGATCAGAACCCAGCCTTTGCTGCGGTCGCAGCCGCGATTACGGAACGCCGCACTGTGAAACAATTTTTGCCCACCCCAGTAGCCCCAGATGTGATCGAGCGACTGATCGAGCTAGCCGTGTGGGCACCCAACCATCGGCTGAACGAACCGTGGCGTTTCTACGTGCTCACTGGCCATGCCTGCGCGCGTTTGGGCGAGATCGCCGGGGCGATTACGGCGGCTAAGATCAGCGCCGTTGGTGGCGAAGCCAGTGTCGCCGCCCGGAAAGGCAGCGAAGCCGCTGCAACCTGGGCAAGTGTACCCACGTTGGTCTTTATTACGATGGTGGGCGATGCCAACCCTGAGGTCGATTTGGAGAATTATGGCGCGGTCTGTTGTGCGATCCAGAACTTTACGCTTGCCGCCCATGTCGCTGGCATCGGCACTTCGTGGAGCAGCGGAGCCGTAGCGGCATCCCCCGACTTGTTGACGCTGGTCGGCGCCGGCAAAAATGAGCGTATGGTGGGCCTGATCCGCGTCGGTTATCTAGATCCAGCCGCATCGCCTGCCACCAGTCGCCGTAAGCCCGGCGTTGCCTTTACACGTTGGATCGAGCAAGCGCCTGAGCCCGTTCCCGCGCCAGCACTTTGATCTCGCACCCTGTTGATTGCTGTGCTGGTTGTTGCTCGAACTGCCAGCACAACTTTCTGTTGCATGCGGTTCAATTGACTTATAACCCCAAATTCAATGCGCTTGAAAAATATCGATCATACACTGTGCATTAAATGATTCTGAATGGCGTGCAAAGCGGGCACGCAACCGGCGGCGAAGGCTATTGATGATTTTCCCATGATTGCGTGCGCCGTCGACCGCATGCCCCTACGGAATAATATACTTGACAGTGTAATCAACCCAGTGTAATCAACCCGGTAAAAGCAATTTTTCATCTGTTACGTCAACCGCGCCCACCCGGCGCGTGATTTCGACGCGTTCGTCGTCCAATAATTTGGGCTAGCGCTAAATTTGTAACTAATCCACCAAAGCCAGTAGTAAGGAGAAATTTGATGCACCATCTGAAGCGATATTATCTGTTGGGACTGCTCTTGCTCGCCCTAGTAACCTTATCCGCCTGTATTGCGCCGGCGGCGAACCCTGCACCGGCCACCGCTGATACAACGCCAACCCCAGTCGCTGCGTCTGCGACCGAAGCCTTATCGACAACCGTTACCACGGTCACCGCGCCGACGCCAAGCACAGGCCCAGCGACGATCCAACATGAAGGCGGCGAGACCACGTTTACTACAGTGCCGCAACGCGTGATCGTCTTAGAATACTCCTTCGCTGATGCACTCTTTGCGCTCGATTTGCAACCAATCGGTTACGCCGATGATGGTGTGCCCGCTTATTTGCTCAAACTCTTGAAGGCGACAACCGCCGAGCCGGTGGGTACACGCAACGAACCAAACTTGGAACTGATCGCCCGCCTCAAGCCCGATCTGATCATCGCTGACACCACACGCCATACCACGATTTATGCGCAACTGAACCAGATTGCGCCGACCGTGATCTTTGATTCGTATCGCGGCTCTTACGAGACACAGATCGAGATCTTTGAAAAGATGAGCCAGATTTTCCACAAAGAAGCGCTGGCCAAGCAAGTCATTGCCGACGCCCGCCAAGCATTCACCGCCGCGCAAAAACTCGCGGCTGGCCACGAGCGCAACATCTCGGTTGGTGTGTTGGCCGGGACTGGTTTTACGGCGCACTCGAATGCCAGTTACATGGGCACTTTGCTGGCTGGGTTGGGGCTGCCCACTGCGCTTGAGCCCTTAGAGGGCAAGAGCCAATTTTTGGTCGATCTGGAAGGCATTGTGACCCTGAAGCCAGAAGCAATAGTCGTCACCTGTTCGCCAGAAGACCGCGGCCTTTGGGGCGAATGGACAAGTAAACCGGTCTGGCAGCAGCTTGACGCCGTCAAAAATCAGCGAGTGTACGTCTTTAACCGGGATTTGTGGAGCAAATCACGCGGGCTGCTTTCGTTGCACTTGGTCTTGCGCGATGCCGAAACGAGTGGGTTGTTGGCTGGCGAATCGAGCCGTTCGGTTACCTGCCCGGACGCTGTCGAAGAATAAGGAGTGGATCACGAATCTTATGGCCACTAGCAGCATTTTACCGAATCGCCAGGTCCCACCGGCGACCCGTTTACCTCCGCGTTCGTTACTGGTGCTCGGCTTACCCATTTGTCTGGGCGCGTTACTGTTGGCAATGTTGACGAGTATTGCCTTTGGCGCGGCGGAGATCAACGCGACCACCGTCTGGCAGGCAATTGTTAATTTCAACCCAGAGAATACCAATCATCTGATCATCCAGACCTTGCGGATGCCGCGTGCTGTGACTGCCGCGCTGGTCGGCGCGGCGCTGGCCGTAGCCGGGGCGATTATGCAGGGGCTCACGCGCAATCCGTTGGCCGACCCAGGTTTGCTTGGCATCGAAGCGGGGGCGGCGTTTGCGGTGGTGGGGGCGGTCTTTTTGTTTCAGATCAATTCGCTGGGCACCTATGCAGTCTTTGCGTTTGCGGGCGGCGGGCTCACGGCCATTGCGGTCTATGGGCTCGGTTCGGCGGGGCATGGTGGACCAACACCACTGAAGCTCACCCTTGCGGGGGCGGCGATCAGCGCGTTGCTCTCTTCGCTCACCACGGCGATTATGCTTTTTAACCAACGCACGCTCGAAGAAGTCCGCTTCTGGTTAGTGGGCAGCGTGGCCGGTCGCGACTTTGCGCTGATCGGGCAGGCGCTGCCTTATTTGGTGATCGGGCTGGGGCTGGCCCTGGTGTTGGGCCGACAAATTACGACGCTCAACTTGGGTGACGATATTGCCAAAGGCTTGGGGCAGAGCACGGTTTGGATCAAGACATTTAGCGCCATCGCGGTGGTGTTGCTGGCTGGCGTCTCGGTCGCATTGGCTGGCCCGATTGGCTTCGTCGGCCTGGTGATTCCGCATGTGGTGCGCTTCTTTGTGGGGGTGGATTATCGCTGGATCGTGCCATACTCGATGCTAATCGGCGGCACCTTTTTGGTGCTGTGCGATGTCATCGGTCGTGTGGTCGCGCGCCCTAGCGAGTTGGCCGTGGGGGTTATGACTGCACTAATCGGCGGGCCGGTTTTTATTGCCCTGGTCCGTTGGAAAGTGAAACGTTGAGAAGGGAGACAAGGAGATGGGGAGACACGGAGACAGGGCAAGATGGCTGGTCTCTCCTTGCCTCGTGTCTCCCTGTCTCGTGTCCTTCCGTCGTTCAATCTGGAGATAAATGATGAACTCACCCTATCCTTGGCTGATTGTACGAACCAGGCGTCCTGCGCTCTCTTTTAAGCTGGATCACCGTGTGCCGCTGATGACGGCGATTGCCCTGACGTTAACTTTGATCATCCTGATCTGGAATGTGGGTACCGGGGAATATCCGATCTCGCCTTTGAATGTGATCAAGACGATTTTCGGGCTCGAAACAGGCAATGGCGATTATACCTTTGTCGTCAATACCTTGCGCCTGCCGCGCGCTCTGGTGGCCTGGCTGGTGGGCGTGATGCTGGCGCTGGCGGGTGGCATCATGCAAAGTTTGACGCGCAATGCGCTGGCTTCGCCCGACATCACGGGGGTGACCGCGGGGGCGAGCCTGGGGGCCGTTGTGTTGCTGGTTGTCTTTCCTGCCGCCAGTGTAATTTCGTTGCCAGCGGCTGCGCTGTCGGGTGGGTTGCTTGTCGCCGTCCTGATCTATGTTATGGCCTGGCGGCATGGCGATTCACCAATTCGCCTGATTCTGGTGGGGATTGGGTTGGCCGCTGTGCTCGGCGCGGCGCAGACCATTCTGCTCTTGCGCACAGATATTGAGCGCGTGCAACGGGCGCTCTACTGGCTCACGGGCAGCGTGTATGCGCGTTCTTGGGAGCATCTGGCGGCGTTACTCCCTTGGGCGATTGTGCTGATTCCGGTGGCGCTCTTTTCGGCCCGCCACCTCAACGCCCTGAATTTAGGCGAAGAGGTGGCGCGTGGGTTGGGCAGCGCTGTGCAATGGCAACGGGCCTTGTTGCTACTCACCAGTGTCGGGCTGACGGGAGCGGCGATCAGTCAGGTGGGCGCCATTGGCTTTGTGGGCCTGATTGCCCCACACCTGGCCCGTCGTCTGGTCGGGCCCGCCCATGAAGGTTCGATGCCAGTGGCTGGTCTGATCGGTGGGCTACTTGTGCTGGCCAGTGATTTTGTGGGGCGCACGCTCTTTGCCCCGATTGAAGTGCCGGCGGGCATTATCATTGCCCTGATCGGCGCACCGTTTTTTATCTATCTGCTGTGGCGTTACCGCGGTGCCTTGTAAACCAACCAGCCTGGATTTATGTTTTTGTCGCCCTGTGGCGGCTGCGTAATTATCGCTGTGAATTTATTCGCCGGACAACCCTATCCTTAGCTGAGAAAAAATTATGTTACGCACCGAACAATTAACTTTGAGTTATGATGCCCTTTTAATTATCGACCAACTCAATTTGGCGATCGAAATTGGCAAAATTACGGCATTGGTGGGGCCGAATGGCTGCGGCAAAAGCACCCTGTTGCGTGGGCTGGCGCGCCTGCTCAAGCCCAAAGCCGGCGCTGTGCTGCTGGATGGCGCGGCGATCCATAAGTTGCCGACCAAAGAATTGGCAAAACAGTTAGGCATTTTGCCCCAAGGCCCAGTTGCGCCCGAAGGATTAACTGTCCACGAATTGGTGGCCCAAGGGCGCTATCCTCACCAGAGCTGGTTTCAGCAATGGAGCGAAGATGATGCGCGCGCCACCAGCCGCGCCCTGGCGATTACGGGGATGGCGCATATGGCCGCGCGCACGGTGGATACGCTTTCGGGCGGGCAACGGCAGCGTGCCTGGATCGCCATGACCCTGGCGCAAGAGACAAAGGTGTTGCTGCTCGACGAGCCAACGACCTTTCTCGATATGGCGCACCAGATTGAGGTGTTACATTTGCTGGAACGCCTGAACCGCGAGGAGGGGCGCACCATTGTCATGGTTGTGCATGATCTAAATCACGCGGCTCGGTATGCCCATCAGATTGTAGCCTTGAGCAATGGTCAGATTGTCGCCGCGGGCTCGCCCGTCGAGGTGGTGGTCCCAGCGACCGTGCGCGCCGTTTTTGGTGTCGAGGCCGACATTGTACCCGACCCGCGCACTGGCCTGCCGTTGTGCATCCCTTATGGTTTGCAAGGGCTACAGGAAGATGCACTTGGGCTGCCGTTGGCTGAACCGGTTGCCATCGCGCCTTTGGCCACCTCGCCGGCGGTCAAGACGCTTGGTTGACTGGTAATTTGGCATCAGCGCTAGAAAAGGATGAACCCGCCACCATTGTGCCGATGGTGGCGGGTTCGAAGGAGGAAAGAAAGGAAAGAAGGAACCAAAGGAGAATTCAAGGCGCAAGTTCGCTCCCCAGTAAACTTGCAGTGTTGATGTCAACTCTCGTCTTCATCTTCACTACCCATAGTTTAGCAGATTTTGGGCTGGCCACAATGTGCAATGCGCACAATATATCGACCCAATTCTTCTTCACTCTGGTAAAACACTTCGGCATGTCGCTTACAGTCAAGGGCACAGATGCGTTGCGGGGGTATGATAGGTCTATAATCAGCACAAAATGAAGGCCGCCTACACCGTGTAGGCGGCCTTCATTTTGTGCTGATTATAGTAAATAGCCGGGTGTAACCCTAGGTTCACGCCCCGTTCTATTGCTAGTACATATCGACATGGGGCTGTTGGCGTTCTCGAGTGGCAAACGTACGAGTTGGCTGGGGTGTTACGTAAGCACTTCCCGCCTGGCTGTTCACTTGCTCTGTCCGTGTCACTCGAGCTTGTCGAGCCACAAGCGCCGCTTGACTGCGTGAAGGGACACCTAGTTTATCGAGCAGGTTGTGGACATGATTTTTTACGGTGCCTAACTCGATGCATAACGTTGCGCCAATTTGTTGGTTGGTATAACCCTGTTCAATCAACCCCAGGATTTCACCTTCGCGCTCGGTTAAGCTGGCATACAGCGTAGCTGGGTCCATCTCACTCGCACCATTAAGTTGGTTGACAAGCTGCTTGAGTTCGCAAAGACGGGCCAACATCGCCGCTGCCATCGCAGAAGAGATCAGACATTCATCGCGCCCAGCAGCCCGAATCTTCTCGACCAATTCCGCCCATGAATCTTCCATGAGCACATAGCCCGCTGCGCCATATTCTAAATAGCCCAAAATGACAGCTTTAGAATCGACCATCCCCGTTAACAACACCTTAGTTGCCGCATGGTTTTTTCGCACCGTACGTGTCAACTCTAATGCGCCTTTGCGGGGCAAGGTGACACTGGCCAAAATAACATCACATGCCACTTGTTGGCATAAAGTTAGAGCTTCATCAACGGTACAGACACAACCGACTACTTCGATATCTGGTTCATTGCGTAAAGCGACGGTTTTTAAATCAGCAAGTAGGTGGGTTTCGTCCACAATTAAGGTGCGAATCATGGGATGCTCCTTGTCAAGACTAAGTGCTCTGTCTAACGAGTAAGTTCTTTCTACACCGAACTGCTGGTAAGTTGAACTACTGGTAAATTAAAGCAAGGATTGGCTAGGAAAAGTAGGTCCGAATAGACTGCTATTCGGACCTATCCTATTTAACGGACTGAGCCACGCCGAAACATGTTGACAATGGCCAGCAAGATAACGGCGCCGAGCAAAGAAACCAACAACGAAGGAACGCTAAAGTTGTTCTGATTAATCGTCGCCACACCAAAGAGTGGACTTAGGAACATACCGGCCAGGAAAGCACCGACAATGCCGACAATAATGTTGAGCAGTGTGCCCTGTTGGGCATCTGTGCGCATAATCATGCTGGCAATCCAGCCCAAAATCCCGCCAAGAATGATCCAAATAATAAAGTTAATCATGGTATATTTTCCCCTTTGAGTTTAAATCGGTTGTTATTAAATAGTTTTTAAAATGGTCTAACTGCTGTAGCTCTTTTTATTATCTTGCTGTAGGGAGATTGTTATCAGCGTCCTACAGCGTATCAATTTGGTTTGGTCGCTGATTGCCCATTCCACTATGTCTAGCGCCGAGTTGCATCTTTAACATGGCTAGCGGCAGCTTTGACATCATCGGCGGCTGCGTTGAGATCCGATTTGGCCGCATCTGCTCGCGCTGTGTGCTTAGACGAAAATTTGTCCCACTCGTTTTGCGCTTCTTCTTTGGTATAGCCGTAGCGTGATTGAAGTGACCCTAAAATTTTGTCCGCATTGCCATCCGCTTGCAGCAAATCGTCATCGGTCAACTTGCCAAAGGCTTCTTTCACGTTGCCCCGTAGTTGTTTCCATGCGCCTTGCAATGTATCGCTATTCATAGGTTTTACTCCTCTAGTGTGTGTGATATTGCGCTCTTGGTGAGATAGTTGCCCTAAGCTTGAGCGGTAAGGCCAAGAGCATGTCACTAGGATAACAGTCAGAATGGCCGAACACTATCAGTCAAAGGATGAGAGGCTTGTAGGACAAATGCGCAAAAGGTTATAACGATTGTCTTACAGGGCCTACATCACACCGACTCCTTTATACGTGTAAGCGGCTCATTACACGGTATAACCCCAGACTCTTTCGCTGGGGAGTGGCCTATTTCTACCTTAATCTATATCTATATGCTCCACCCTGGGCTATGGTTAATTCTGCACCTATTTGTTACCTTAGAGATCGTTCCAATTAAAAATTTAGAGCTTTTGAAACCACATATTTTGAGGAGAAAAAATTATGCCAAGCGCAGATTTCATGAAACTATACATTGATGAACTTAAAGATTTGTACAGCGCTGAGAATCAGTTGACCGTTGCTCTGCCCAAGCTCGCCAAAGCGGCTTCGTCGCCTGCCTTGCAGCAAGCTTTTCAAAGCCATTTGGAAGAGACTAAGGGCCATATCCAACGGCTTGAGCAGATTTTTGAAGGATTAGAACGCAGCCCCAAAGGTAAGAAATGCAAAGCAATGGCTGGGCTCATTGAAGAAGGGGCAGAACTGCTCGAAGAAAAAGATAAAATGGAAGCGGAGGTCTTGGATGCCGGCCTGATTGGCGCTGCCCAACGGGTCGAGCATTATGAGATTGCCGCCTATGGCACTGTGCGCACATTTGCCCAGCAGTTAGGCGACGCCGCCACTGTAAAGCTCCTTCAGCAAACGCTTGATGAAGAATATGCGGCCGACGAAAAGCTGACGGCGCTGGCAGTTGGCAGCCTTAACAAAGAAGCTGTAGCTCAATAAACCTATACGATTTTTGGTGGTGAGCCGCCGATAGTAAACTCACCACTAAATCTGACATTTTGTCGCATAAAACATCACTCACCTGGATTGTAGGTGAGTGATGTTTTATTGTTAATTTTATCCTCGCTTTTCACCTAAACAGCTCCCTTCTAGCCCACACGTTCCTATCGATACCTGGATTTGAAATTTGCCTACTTTAATAGTAGGATCTATCCTTACGTTGTCCACATTGATTCGTAACGATTCCGGCTCAACCTACTACGTATTTACCTGGTTATCTATCGGCCTTTGTCGGCTACATAGGCGCCACGATTTTGATCTCCCACCGCTGAATTTGTTGCTGGTCACTATAAATTTAATTATCAACCGCTCACGTGAAAAGTCGATATGGCGAAGCGATCTTTGCAGATTCTTTTAGTTGAAGACGATGAAATTGATGCAGAATATTTAATCCGTGGCTTCCAGCGCCAGGGTTTCGACTCATCGATTACGGTGGCTGGGAATGGGGTTGAGGCTTTG
>JAPLGZ010000422.1 GCA_026389895.1 Chloroflexota bacterium
ATTACTTTTTTCCTTTCATAGATAACTTACGTAAGTCATGTTACGCAGAAAGAAGCGTTACACAGCGGCCCAACCAAAGTTTGCTGGGTTGGTTGCAACAGGGCAGGGGCCCCACCCTAACCCTCCCCTAGGGAGGGAACCGTTGGTGGACAGAACGAGTTACTTCCTACCTTCACCCATCAGTTCCCTCCCTGGGGGAGGGTTAGGGTGGGGCTCCTGCCCTGTTGCAACCAACCCAGCAAACTTTTGTTGGGCCGCTGTGTAACGCTTCTTTCTGCGTAACATGACTTACGTAAGTTATCTATGAAAGGAAAAAAGTAATGACAACCCAAACGATGGCCCATCCCAACATTGTAACGAACGAAGAATGGCTGGAGTCCCGCAAGGCGCTCCTGCTTAAGGAAAAGGAACTCACCAAGCAGCAAGACCGGCTCAGCGCCGAACGACGCCGGCTGCCGATGGTCAAGCTTGAGAAGGAATATACGTTTGACGGCCCCGAAGGCAAGGTCAGCCTGCTAGACCTGTTCGAAGGTCGCCACCAATTGATCGTTTATCACTTTATGTTCGACCCAGCGTGGGACAAAGGCTGCGATGGCTGCACCGGGTATGTAAATGCCCTGGGCGATCTGTCGGCGCTACAGGAGCGTGACACGAGCTTCGTCCTGATCTCGCGCGCCCCGTTGGCCAAACTAGAAGCGTATAAAACGCTCAAAGGCTGGGATCGCCCGTGGTACTCTTCTTTTGGCAGCGACTTCAACTATGATTTCCACGTTACGCTGGACGAAAACGTCGCACCCGTTGAATATAACTATCGCAGCAAGCCAGGCGACAAAGGTGAGGCGCCAGGCACAAGTGTCTTCTTCCGCATCGGTGACGACATTTTCCACACCTATTCAACCTTCGCCCGCGGCGGCGAGTATTTGACGCATACCTCTACCCTGCTCGACATAACGCCCTATGGCCGCCAGGAAGATTGGGAAGACTCTCCAGCCGGCTGGCCCCAGAGACCAACCTACGGGTAGATCTAATCCGATCAGGCCGCGCCTGACAATGCCTACATAACAACGGAGAAATGAGATGAAGAATCCAGCAAAGAACACGATCTGCCTTTGGTACGCTAGCGACGCCGAGGACGCGGCGCGATTTTATGCCGAGACCTTTCCCGATTCATCGGTCGACGCGGTGCACCGCGCGCCAGGTGACTTTCCGTCGGGTAAGCAAGGGGATGTCTTGACAGTCGAGTTTACCGTGATTGGCATTCCCTGCATCGGGCTCAACGGTGGCCCCGAGTTCAAACAGACGGAAGCATTCTCGTTTCAGGTCGCGACGGCTGACCAGGCCGAAACAGATCGGTACTGGAACGCCATCGTCGGGAACGGCGGCGAAGAGAGTGCGTGTGGCTGGTGCAAAGACAAATGGGGCCTGTCGTGGCAGATTACGCCAATCGCCCTGACGAAGGCGATAGTCGATCCCGATCCCGCGGCGGCCAAACGCGCGTTTGATGCGATGATGCAGATGAAGAAGATCGATATCGCTACCATTGAGGCGGCGCGCCGCGGTTCACGATAGGAGGACTTATCTAATGCGACCTCTTCGATATTCGATTAACGTCACCTTGGACGGGTGCTGCGATCATCGTGCAGGGATCCCAGACGAAGAGTTGCATCGGCATGCGAGTGAGAACCTCGCCCAGGCCGATGCCCTGCTCTTTGGCCGGGTGACTTACGAAATGATGGAGGCAGCGTGGCGGCTGTCGACCCGGACCGTGGCGATGCCTGACTGGACGGAACCCTTCGCCCGGACAATCGACGCGGCAAAGAAGTACGTTGTCTCAAGTACCTTGAACCAGGTCGATTGGAACGCGGAGCTTGTACATGGGGATCTGAGAAAGGCCGTTGAGCAGCTCAAGCAGGAACCAGGTAAAGGGCTGTTCGTGGGCGGCGTGAAGCTCCCGCTGGCGTTGGCCGAGTGGGGATTGATCGATGAGTACGAGTTCGTGGTGCATCCCAGGCTGGCGGGCCACGGGCCGACGTTGTTCGCGGGGCTATCAAAGTATATCGATTTGAAGCTCGTGAGCCGGCTGGAGTTCGGCTCGGGGGTGGTGGCGATGCGCTATGAGCCGAGAAGGTAGCAGAAATGCCTCGTAGCGACGGCTTTTAAGGGAAATGAGTAGGGTAATTTCATAGGGGCGAAGAACTGCTTCGCCTCTATGAAATGCGGCCTTTCTCATCAATACCCATTTGACCCGTTGGTCTATTTTTTTATAAGGAGATGATGATGAGCCAGAATGCCGTGAAGCGTCTTTATCTGATGCAGGTTGGGGATATGCCGGAATACCAGATTCCAATTGTGTGCTATCTGGTGCAAACGGATGACGGCAAAAATATTCTGATTGACAGTGGTCTGCCGGAGGTTATGCCTGAAGAAGAAAAAGATTTTGCGAATGGGCAGGACGTTATCGAGCAGTTGGCAAGCCTTGGCTTAAAACCGGACGATATTGATACCGTCATTTCGACCCATTATGATATCGACCATGCCGGAAGGCACGCGGCCTTCACGAAGGCGCAATATGTTGTTCAGCGGGTGCATCATTTGGATGCGGCGAGCAACCCCCGTTTTGCGCCCCTTCGACCCCAATGGGAGCAGCCAATGGCGCGCATTCGGCTGGTGGACGGGGACACGGAACTGCTGCCGGGGCTGGAACTGATTGAGACGAGTGGGCATGTGCCGGGCCATCAATCGGTGCTGGTGCGGCTGCCCAAAACGGGAGCAATTTTATTGACAATTGACGCTGTACCCTTTGGCGCGGGCTTTACTCGTGACGCGCAGGACGACGGCAGCAACCCGAACGGCGAAGCGGGCCGCGCCAGCACGCTTAAACTGCTTGATCTGGTCGAACGGGAGCAGATCGGGCTGGTGATTTTCGGTCATGACAATGAGCAGTGGAAAACGCTCAAAAAAACGCCCGAGTTTTACGAGTAAAACAGCGTTTAAAGCGAAAAGGGTAACGAGAAAGCAGACACGAAAATAGCGTGTCCCTATAGTCCCCGATTGATAGGGTGATTAGGGTCGTGGTCACAAAGTTCGCCAGACGTTGAAGGAGATTGATCGTGAGAAAAGTGATTGTACTCGAATTTATCACCCTTGATGGTGTCATACAAGCTGGAGGCGGGCCAGAGGAAGATACCAGCGGTGGCTTCGCCTATGGCGGGTGGCAAGCGCCCTACTCCGATGATGTTGAGGGGGCCGTCATGAAGAAGCAGTTGAGCCTGCCATTTGATCTGTTGTTAGGACGCAAAACCTTTGAAATTTGGGAACCGTACTGGCCGCAACATGCGGACTTCTGGCCGGGCGTTATGACAGCGACCAAGTACGCCGCTTCGAATACCAGAACGTCGAGTGAATGGCAGCCCACCGTGTTTTTAGGCGGAGACATTGCAGAAAAAATCAACAAACTCAAGCAAACGCCGGGACCGAATTTGCATGTGTACGGCAGTGCAAATCTCGTTCAGACGCTGATGAAGCATGATTTGGTCGATGAGTTCTGGCTCAAGATCTATCCGCTGACGTTGGGCAGTGGAAAACGGTTGTTTGTCGATGGCACCATTCCAGCGGCGTTCAAGGTGACGGAGAGCCAAGTCTCCCCAACTGGCATCATTATTGTGAATTACGAGCGTGCAGGCGCTGTTAAAACCGGAAGTTATTGAATAGTCGTGCCGTGTCGGGCATCTGAAGGAGAAGCCGCTGCCCGATGGGGCAAACGGGTTTCATACGCTGAGAAGCCATTTGATAAGCACAGGACTTTCGCGAAGGAGAGGCACCATGAAATTTCTACTCACTTCCGCTGGCATCAAAAACGTCAGCATCTACAACGCGCTGGTCGACCTG
>JAPLGZ010000386.1 GCA_026389895.1 Chloroflexota bacterium
TTCAAACGCTGCCGAGAGCGCGGTGCGCAATTCTTCGATCAAGCGTTCCATGTCGTGACGCAATTCGCTACCTTTGCCCGCTGGCAACCGCAACGCTTGGGGTTTATACGGCTGCTCGAAATTATTGACATAACATAAATCTGGCGGCGTAGGTTCGGTGGCCGCCTTTTGTTCAAATGCCCGGCGCACCAGTGCATGGCGACCGGTGCCTACCAGGCCCAAGGCAAAAATATTATAGCCATTTTGTTCAATGCCTACCCCAAATTGGATCGCCTCCACCGCCCGGGGCTGCCCGATCACCTATTCTGTTTCGGCCACTTCGTCGGTCGTGGCAAAGTCAAAAAGATTGGGATCACAGCGTTGATAAAGTTCAGTTGCGGTTAGTGCTCTAAATTTTGTTGCCGGTTGAATGGTCATGTTTGCCCTCTTGGTCGTGTTTTGTACGATGGTGGACAATTCTTATAGAAATCATTGAGTTTATTGATTAACTCATGTACCGCAGACACTAGGAAAAAGCATTACACAGAGACTTCGGCGTGAGCTCAGTCGAACGCACGCAGAGGTAAAGCGTTGCACAGAGATCACAGAGAAAAAATGCAAGAGACAGGTTTTCTGCTTTACCTCTGTGGTCTCTGTGCCTTCTCTGTGTAGCTCTGTGTAATCGCTTTTCCTGTGGCCTGCGGCACGTGAGTTATTAATTTTATCGCTTGCTATTTAGACAAATTGTTTCAAAGCCTGGAAGTCGTCGATGAGCGTCTGTTTACGTTCGTTGGCATAGAGTGCCACGGCTGGATGAAACAAAGGTAAAACCGCCACTGGGCCATAAGGCGCATTGGCCTGGAGCAACTGACCATGCAATGCGCTGATCTTTTGGCCGCGCTCCGCCATTTGAAAGAGATCTAAGACAAAATCCATGGCAAAGCGACCTAGTGTGACAACTACTTTGGGCTGGATAATGGTCAACTGGCGTACGAGAAAGGGCGTATATAGTTGAATTTCGGCGGGGGTTGGGTCACGGTTTTCTGGCGGCCGGTCTTTGACCACATTGGTGATATAGACATCGGCGCGTTGCAGGTTGATCGACTTTAAGAGTTCGTCTAAAAAGCGGCCCGATGCGCCCACAAAGGGCAGCCCGCGCTTGGCTTCCTGTTCGCCTGGTGCTTCGCCAATGAACATGATCTGGGCATCAACATGGCCGTCACCGATCACGGCGGCATAGTGATGCTCCGTTCGGTAGGCGAATAAGGGCGATGCTTCTAGATTATGCACCTCGTCACCAAGTTGCTGGAGTTGGGTTGCTTTTGTGCTCTCTGGTAGGTTCATACTTGGTTTAACCCTTTTGTGATCTCTCATTTTCGGAATGGATTGGTTGGTGCCCGGTTGTCAACCAGCCATCAGTAATGGTTTTCCTTGCGCTACGCTATCCCTGGCTCAACGAGAATCTCGGCGCGGTGCCGATAGTAGTAGCGTATCCCGATCACCGCCCCCACGGCGCAGATGCCGGCCTCGATCATCAGTGTTTCGGGCACGCCAATATAAGTGGCCACTGTGCCTGTGATAAAGCCCCCGATCGGCGTGGTGCCGGCAAAGAGCAAAAAAAAGATGCTCATCACGCGCCCGCGTAAATGGTCGGGGGTATTGAGTTGCAGCAAGGTATTCGAAGTGGCCGTATAAGCGATGCTGGCAAAACCGAGCAATACAAGCAACACTGCGGTGAAGGCAAAGAGATGCGAGAGCGCCACGCCTAGCAAGAAGATCGCAAAAACGGCTGAACTACCCAGTAATAATGGATAAGTCGCCTGCGAACGATAGGCCAGGATCAGCGCGCCAAACAGCGAACCGACGCCCATAAAAGCCGTCAAGGCGCCAAAGCCAATCGCATTTGTGTGCAGGACAAACTCGGCGATCAAGGGTAATGTCACAGAGAAATTATAACCAAAGGTGCCCAAAATAGCCATCACGATGACCACGACAAAGGCGCTGGTTGTATGCCGTACATAAGACAGGCCTTCGCCTACTTGCGTAAACACGTTGCCGCGGACGGGGGGTGGGACGGCCAAGAATAGCTCAGGCTTCATGGCCCAGAGGGTGGCAATGGCTGGCACAAAGCTGATGGCATTGGCATAGAAAGCGCCGGCAATGCCTAGCGTTGCAATGGTCAACCCACCAATCGCCGGCCCTACAATGCGGGCGGCATTAAACAGCGACGAGTTGAGCGCAACGGCATTGGGTAAATCTTCACGCGGCACCATCTCGGCCACAAAGGCTTGGCGCGTGGGGTTGTCGAACGCATTGATCATCCCGAGCAGCAACGCCAAGCCATAAAGATGCCAGAGTTGCACCAAGCCACTCCCTGTCAAGCTGGCCAGGATCAGCGCTTGCCCAGCCGAAACGATTTGGGTAAAGATCAAAAATTTACGCTTGGGGACCCGATCCGCAAATACACCGCCAAACAGGGTAAATAAAAGGATCGGCAACGTTTGCAACGCCGTCACCACCCCTACCGCAAGGGGTGACTTGGTCAGTTGCAACACCAACCAGGCCTGCGCTGTTGATTGCATCCAGGTGCCTGTCAGGGAGATTACCTGCCCCAACCAGAAGAGCCGGTAATTGTAGTTTTTGAAGGCCTGAAAGATTTTTAGCATAAATGGTTGGTCCTCATCGACCAATGCCCCGGTATCCGCTAGCTGGTCCAACTGGCGACCGGGTCTGAACGCTAGCTCTTTCGGCTAGGAAATCGTTTCGCGCTTGGCCGATTCGGTCGTAGGCTGGCTGCTGGTCATGCCAACCCGACGATCAACGATCAGCCGCACAGAGCGCCCATAGGTGAAATAGTTCCAGACCCACTGGCTCAAAACCGACAGCCGGTTACGGAAGCCGATCAATTGAATGACATGGATAAAGAGCCAGGCCAGCCAGGCAATGTAGCCGCTCAGGCGAAGATTTTTGATCTTCGCCACGGCCGACGCCCGGCCAATTGTCGCCATAATGCCCTTGTCCCAATAGCGGAACGGTTGAAGTGGCTGTCCGTTCAACTGCCGCAGAATCTGTTTGGCCACATGTTGACCTTGCTGAATGGCCACTGGCGCCAGCCCCGCCAAAGGTTGGCCGTCTTGCTCAAAATAGGTTAAATCGCCAATTGCAAAAATTTCGGGATGGTTGGGCAGGGTCAAATCTACCAATACTTTGACGCGCCCTTTCCGGTCGATCTCTGCGCCTGCGGCTTGATGCAGCACCTGACCCAGTGCATTGGCTTTGACGCCCGCCGCCCACATGATCGTGTGACAGGCGATTTGCTCTATTTGGTCACCGGTCTGGACGGTAATGTGTTGCTCGGCGATCTCAATTACCTTGGTGTTGGTGCGTACAGTCACCCCTAGTTCTTCCAGTGCTTGGTGGGCCTTATTCGCCAAATCGCTGGGAAAGGCGAGCAGCAGCCGGTCAAGTGCTTCGACTAACAAAATTTTTGTGTTGGCGGGATCAATCTGCCGAAAATTTTCGTGCAGCGTGCGGTTGGCCATTTCTCCAATCGCGCCCGCCAACTCGACACCCGTGGGTCCCCCACCGATGATGACAAATGTCATCCAGGCTTGACGTGCGGCTGGATCGGGTTCTAACTCGGCTGCTTCATGTCATAGACTGCGCCCGTGGCCACCACTAATTTGTCATAGGTCAGCCGTTCGCCCGTGGCCAAGATCACCTGGCGCTGTTCGGCATCTATATCCGTTACATCGCCAAGAATCGTCCGTACGTTTTGATGGCGCTTGAAAATCACCCGTAAGGGTGAGGCAATATCGGCGGGCGACAAACCAGCCATGGCCACTTGATAGAGCAAGGGCCGGAACAGATGGTAGTTGTGCCGGTCAATTAAGGTAATTTGTACAGGGGCATCCTGTAGGGCCTTGACCACATTCAAACCACCAAAACCGCCACCGATGACAATGATGTGAGGTTGATTAGACAAAATGACGCCTCCTTTTTATTTTCTCGATCTCATTTCTTGATCCCATTCAAGTGATTTGTCGCCTTCTGCACACCCTTTTCCTTGGGCGTTAGGAAGACGCGACGATTGCCAGCGCACGCCAATGTAGCGGTCAAGGTGTGTGCCGGCATGGCCGATAATTCAGAATAAGAGCGCGACAACGGTTGCTCAACTGCGCCTTCAAGAGTCAGGTGCCAGGTCTCTGCCTTCAATACCGGCGCGACAAAATGGTTGCGCACCCCAAACGATACCAATCACGCCTTTTAGGCAGGGATTAAGGATACGGGATTAAGGATATGGCTAATCCTGTATCCTTAATCCCTGCCTACCATGCCCTGTTTATTCACGATCAAGCCGTAGCCGTTCATAGGGATAAAAATTGATCACATTTATCCATACATAACGACCTTTGGATTCCGCCGCCAGCAAGCCAGCATAGATCGCGGGTGGCACATCCGAATAGCGATAGATGCCCCCACTGGTAAATACAAGCTCGAGCGTCTGTGTTACGGGATCATACCCCGCGGCATAGAGCATGCTTGATTCAAAGCGGGTTAGCTGCGTAATCGTAACAACCGGCGTTCCCCACCCGCCATTGGCGAGCCAATCGGTAATGGCTTGCGCCTGGCGCACCAGGTTCTGACGGTAGAGACGCAAAAGCTCATCAAGGCGAAAGTGCTCGACCCCACTAAGCCCTTGCTCGCGCCGGATGGCAAGATCGGTCAATTCAGCTTGCTGCATCATGGTCAACTGTAGTTCACCAGTAATCGTTGCCGCCGAACTGAACAACGTATTGACCGCTTGTTCAGCCATGCCATCCGCAAGACAGCGCTTTAAGAAGGCGTCTGGTCGAGCCTGCATCCGTTTTGCCAATTGCTCGGCATCGTGTGCAATATGTTGTGGTATTTCTAACATAAAGGGTGTGTTAGGTGTGCTCAAATTTTAATCCTTATTTATGGATTGCTATTTTGACCAGTTTGATCGGGTTGCATATTCGCTGGACGAGGCGCCAACGTAATCGGGATATCTTGATTTTTGCCATCGCGTAATACGGTCAGGGTTACTTGCTCGCCAGGCGCTTTGAAGGCCACATACGACAACAGATCGTCAAAAGTGGTCACTTGTTTGCCATCGACTGCCACAACCACATCACCGCCAGTGGGCACGCCACTAACCGGCCCGCTGCCGCTCGCCTGGCCCGTGCTGCCACGGAGTCCGGCCTTACTGGCTGGCCCATTGGCGTCTACTTGATTAATGTAGGCGCCCTTCTGGGAAGATAGTTTGTTGGCCTGCATGGTTAGCAGCCCCACATTTCCACCGGCAATCCCCAACCAAGGCCACTGGAAAGCCCCATTCGTGATGAGCGAAGGCGCAACATGGCGCACCACATTCGCTGGAATTGCAAAACCAACGCCGGTGTTGCCGCCACCGCTGCTCGATGTGCGAATTTGCGCGTTAATCCCCACGACTTGCCCATCCAGGTTGATCAAGGGTCCCCCTGAATTGCCGGGATTAATTGCGGCATCAGTCTGAATGGCGCCGGGAATCGCAAAAGGTGTCACCCCAGATGGGATCGAGCGGCCTAAGGCGCTGACAATGCCCAATGTCATGCTGCCGCCCAGGCCAAACGGATTGCCAATCGCAATCACCCAGTCACCCACCTGTAAATTGTTAGAGTCACCCAGGGCCAGCGGATGCATGCCCTCTGGCAATTGATTTACCTGAATCACCGCCAGATCACTGTCGACATCAGTGCCCAAAATTTTCGCTTCTTCCTGTGTGCCATCGGCAAACGCCACGGTTACATAGGTTGCATCGGCGACGACATGATTGTTGGTGACAATGTGCCCTTCGGTATCCAAGATAAAGCCCGAGCCAGCCGCCACGCCTTGCTCACCCGTCTGTGTTGAGTTCACCAAGACTTGGATGCTGACGACGCCGGGGTGTAATTGCGCATAGCGGCCGGTCATTAAACTTGAGGTTGAATTAAGCGCTTGGGTGCCGCTTGCCACCTGGCTGGCACTAAGCGACTGTGTCGCCGCGATATTGACGGTGGCCGCGGCGGCAGGTGTAAAGGTCGGCGCCGGTGTCCCAGGCTGATGTACTTGCTGCACTTGCGCCGTGTTTTGGTTCTGCGCAGGCGCAGCCGTTTTCTGCGCAGGCGCAGCCGTTTCGGTGCGTACAATCCTAAAGGGGATTGTCACAAGCATTGAGCCTGCGACGATCACCAAGATTACTAGAATTAGACAGCCACCACCCAATAATAGACCCAATCTTCTATTCATAAAATGACTCCCTTGTTGTTTAAGAATCCTCTGTTTAAAAGCCCATAGCGCCCAAAGGGCACCCGCCCTTGAGCGCGCTGCGGCACCCCCGCGAATGACCGCAATATTTTGTTGATCACCATCGTTTACGGCTTTTTATAGAGCCACTTGATCTGTTGATTTTCTCTTCCGCATTCAACGCTAATCGTTTATCTCTAAGCATAACGAGTCAATCAGATGATTACAATCCATCAAGGTACATTTGAGGGTAGAGAGACCGGTCTATTCTCGTGAAAGGCAGGTGCCTACACCAGATAATGCGCAGAACTGAGCAATGGCCCGCTCCTGTGTGATCTCTGATATACAGCCTCTATATCTAAACTTGTATCGCTCTTTCTATATATGTATATATAGACAAGTGATCCTGTGAGGAATATTATGATGCCAATAATGTTCTAGGGAACCCCGAACAGCAGGCCTGAAGAGTGAAATTTCGAAAGGAGATCCTCGTATGAATAAGTTGCAGATTTTGGGTCGTGAAGGTCACAGGGAATTAGTATGGGAAAACGAGCGCGTAGCCGCGCAAGATCCAGAAGCCTTGGCTGCTGTGGCAGAGGCCGAACAGATCCTCAACGAAGCGCTCTCCCGTGGCTATGCGGCTTTCCGGGTGGATTCCCCCGACGAGCCGGCTGTGCGCATTAACAAATTCGATGCTACTGCACCGCGCACCGTTGTTGTGCCGCGCTTGGTAGGTGGATGAGAAACAGACTATGGACTGCCTACAACAGCTGGCCTTAGAAGGTGGATCCACAGGTAAAATTTGGGTCTGTCGTAGTCAACTATTGGCTAACCGCCTCACGGCATGGGTTAGCGCAAATCCACTGTGGACGGTGGGCTTATTACTCGGCACCCTTATCACCCTGGCTCTCTTAAGCCAGATGAGCCGTTCGATTTTCGCACGTCAGCAGGCTCACTATATGGCTAAAAAGCGTGCTGAACAGCTTCTCCGCAATAGCGTCACAGATGAACAATATAAACAATTGGTAGGTCACGGATATCTGGAAATTCCTAGCCGGCTCTATCCTGGCTACCTGTACCGAATTCCTCGTACGCAGCAACGAGTGGCCATCTATGAAACAAGCCAATCACCTGTTGCCCCTTACTCGCGTAAATTAGCCGAGCTCTGTGTCTTATCCTGTGATCAAGTGCCGGATGCTGATATGGTGCTAGCCCACAAACTGATGATTGAAGCCGACGAACAGACCTATCTCTCCATTGCCAACCGCATTGGCTAAGTAAATAGGCCCAGAGTAACCCTCTTCTATCGTTAAGACCGAGGGATCCATTTACGGATCTTTTTCGTTTAGGATGCATAAACGGCCCCCTCGGTCTTTGTATAAGCCCAGCTTAATGCCACCTCATTCGGCCATGGACAAGTCTGGCCACTTACGAAGGATGTTTTGACGCCTTTGCAGGCATTGCCCTTAAAAAGATTGGTCTAGTGGGCTAAAACCCTGTGGTCTAATAATAATTTGCGTTTAAGCAGCAGGCATACTTCTTGATCGCTGGTTGGCGAGAAATTTTCATACCACCAACCCACGCCCCAGAATGGTTTGGGCGTCTCGACACAGATAATCTCGTCGGCCAAACCTTTAAATTCCTGCCCAGTCTGGTGGGCGGCGGTGGGTACAGCCACAACAATACGCGCTGGTTTTTGCACCTGGATGGCCAGCACGGCCGCCCGCATACTCGCGCCAGTAGCCAGGCCATCATCCACTAAAATGACCGTTTTGTTTTGCAGGGTAGGCGCAGGCCGCTCGCCGCGATAGGTCTGTTCACGCCGCACCAATTCTTGCTGTTCCGCCTTTGTCGCTGCCGCCAGCACGTTGTCGGGAATATGCAACTCGGCGATGACCTTCTGATTAAGCACCCGAACGCCACCAGACGCCAGTGCGCCCATCGCCAATTCTTCTTGACCTGGCACCCCCAGTTTGCGCACCAGGAAAATATCTAAAGGAGCCTCTAGCGCTCTGGCCACTTCGAAAGCAACGGGCACACCGCCGCGCGGCAGCCCTAATACAAGCAGATCCGGTTGGCCAGCATAGTGCATCGACTTTGCGGCCAACTGCTGCCCTGCATCTGTGCGATCACGGAAGAGTGGTGGGGATTCCATACGCTTACCGATCTATGGGCGTGCCATAATGAGCCTGTAATTCACCCTCGGTAGTCTGATCGAGCGCTCTATTTGGATCATACGGTGGGCTCTGCTTGACCTGCGCTTGGCTTAGCTTGACATGAATGCTCGCACCCGCCCAATCGGCATTATCCACCGCTGCCACCGGAATCAGCACTTGCTGGCCAGGTAGCCAATGGCCTGTATCGATCAATAGATAACGAATGGTCCAGTTCTCATCGTCGATAAAACAGTCCGTAATATGGCCAATCGAACCGTCGGTTGCCGCGAGCCCATAATTTGTGAGCTCACGGATGCTCTTGATATAGGTCTCTTCAGATTGTTCAAGCCCTTCGACCACTTCTGTGGGCAAGCGGTCGTCAACCAATGGCCGGTCTACGGACGCTACTGGTGGCGTAGCACTGGCAACTGCGGTATAAGGGATGCCACCGCCACCCCAATACGTGGGCCAGTTATAATATTGGTGGAGGTCTGCTTCATATTGGCGGGAGATCGGTTTGTCGAAATCGACCGGCGGGCTATCTTTGATCTGGGCCCTGGTCAAATTGACCGGCTGGACCTTCGTCTCCCAATCGGGTTTTTGGAAAGTGTCTGGCGCCAACAACACGCGTCTGCCAAAGAACCAGGCATTGATGTCAATAACAGCGTAGCGGATTTCCCAATCTTCTACGTCAAAATAAAAGTCATGAAGCGACCCGATATTTTCGTTATCAGAGGCTTCGATTGTATAGCCTAATAACTCTTTTGCTCGGCGTAACATAGCACTCCTTTCCGCTTTATGCGGGCGATTGACAACCCGACCTAGCCTTTGATGCCGGTTGTCGCAATCCCCTCGATAAATTGTTTTTGCGCCACGGCAAACAACAACACCATGGGCAACGTCACAAGCACAGAAGCTGCAAAGAGTAATTCCCAGCGGAATTGCCCATACCCCAAATGCTGGACAAAGATCTGCAACCCCAGCGGCAACGTCCGCAAATCAGGGTTCTGAATATAGATCAACGGCCCCATAAAATCGTTCCATTTGGCTTGAAATTCAAAGATGGTCACCGAGAGCAAAGCGGGGCGAATCAGGGGCAACATTAATTGCCAATAGATGCGGTAGTAGCTGGCGCCATCTACCCGGCCCGCATCAATGATCTCTTGCGGCAGCGTCAGCAAGAACTGGCGTAACATAAAGATATAAAAAGAAGAGCCAAATAAATTGCCCAGCCAGAGTGGATATAATGTATTGACCAGATTGAGCTTTTTCCAGATCAGGTAGCCAGGGATCATCGTCACTGCTCCTGGCATCATCATGGTGCCCAAGACGGCGGCAAAGACCAGCCCAGCCCCCGGAAAGCGCAGCCTGGCCAGGCCATAAGCGATCATGCTGCTGGAAAGGACCACGGCCAATACGCCCAAGACGGCGACAATCACGCTGTTGCGCGCCATAAGCAACAGCGGCACCTCTTGAAAGATGCGCACATAGTTAGACCACATAATGGGGCGTGGGATCCAATTGGCGTCAAAGGCTTGCTCGGCCGTTTTGAGCGAATTGGAAACGAGCCAGACAAATGGCACGATAAAAAGCAGCGCAAAAAAGAGGAGGGCTGTATAAATCAGCAAGCGTCCCAACCAATACCGGACGGGATTGGTTGTACGCCCGACTGTGCTCGTGCGCGTTGTTGGTTTAAGCGGCTGCGTAACTGGTTGACTTGACAACATATCTTTATTTTCCGCAACTAATCTACTCTCTTCACTGACCACTATCTGTATAGACCAAGCGCCGAGAGCCACGCACTTGCAACGTGACGATGATCAGCGTGATGACAAAGAGCACCCATGCCAACGCGGATGCATAGCCCATGCGGAAATTGCGGAAGGCTTGGTCGAACAGATAGAGCACATAAAAGAGCGCTGAGTCCTGAGGCCCCATCTGGCCCCCAAATACTTGCGGTGGGAACATAACCATCGGCTCGGTAAAGATGTTTAGCGAGAAAATCGTCAGCATAATGACGGTGAAGAAAATAACGTTCGAGATCATCGGCAGCGTGATGCGCCAAAATCGTTGCCAGGCATTCGCCCCGTCGACAATAGCCGCCTCATATAGATCTTTGGGCACCTGTTGCAGCGCCGCAAAATAGATCACTACGATCCAGCCGACGCTCCACAGCTTCATCATCACAATGGCTGGCTTCACCCACTGGGCATCAATGGTCCAGGCCGGGCCATTGATGCCGATCACCGCCAGCGCTTCGTTGAGCAAGCCATTTTGTGCGCTCAGAATCCGCAGCCAGAGCACACCAGCCGCAACCGCTGGCGTGATTTCTGGCAAGTAAAAAGCCGTCCGCCAAAATGAAACGCCCCTGACCCGCGCTTGGAGCAAAAGCGCCAACCCCAAGGCAAAGGGAATCGCCGTTGGCACATATAAGAGGGTGAAATAAAGGGAGTTGTAAAGCGTCTTGGAAAACCGTTCATCCTGCAACATATTGCGGTAATTTTCCAAACCGCGCCAGACGGGTGGATTGAGTACATCGTACCGGGTAAAGCTGAAGTAGAACGACGCTAACAACGGGCCAGCCGTAAAAACGATAAAGCCGAGCAGGAAAGGACTGACAAAGAAAAACCCCGCGCGCGCTTCTTCATCCAAACGAAACCGTGACTTTGTTGTACGATTGCCAGCCATCAATAGCTCCTTGCGCCAGGTAAACAGCCAGGCAATGTCAAGCGAACCTGGCTGTTTACCGGTCCCTACGCTCCCTCGTCTAGCCTACGCTTGAAATTCATCAATCGTCTGCTGGGCTTTTTGCTGCAAATCGGTCATGGCCTGCTCGGGCGTTTTTGCACCCTGCAACGCATCATTGACCGCCGCCGTCATCGCTTCGGCAATCTGCGCTGCGACGGGGCCAGAGTAGCGGTAGCGCGCCGCCTTGACGGCTTCGGGAAATAACTTCACGGCCTCGTCATAGCCTGGGCTGATGCTCTGATAGATCTTGGTCCAGGCTTCTTGATCGGCTGCGCTGTTGCCTGTGATGGTTGGGTGATAGGGCTGGCCGTTGGTTTTATTATCGGCGGCCGTCGCTTGTTCACCGGCAATCCAAGCGTCAGAGGAAGTTGTCCCTTTGATAAAGGTCCAAGCGGCATCGCGCTTGGCGTCTTTGATACCGCGCGGGATGGCAAAGGCCGAACCGGTGGCGTCCGTCAGCGGATCCTGGGTGTTGCGGATGCGGGGCAACATGGCGCGGAAGTTAGCTTTAGGGTTGACTTTCAACACACCAATCAGCCATTGTTCAAAGACTGTCATCGCCGTCTGCCCAATCAAGACGGGATTTTGCGCCGAGAAGAAATTCTGGGCCTGAGAAAAGGCGGCGCGTGCTTGTTCGCCCCCTTGTTTATCAACCGTGGCTTTACCCCACGTCAGGGCTTCAATGACCTTCGGGTCCGTGAAGTTGGCTTTATTGGTCTCGCGATTGATCAAATCCGTCCCGTTGGCCCAGGACCAGAGCCAGAGTCGGTTGTCCTGCATTTTGGTGTCAAAACCAGTGCGCACCACTTTGCCGTCGGCCATTTTGTGGAGCTGTTCGCCCAACTGTTGCAGTTGATCCCAGTTGCCAGGATCAACCGAAGCGGGGTCAACGCCTACCTCTGTAAATACATCCAGATTCATGTAGATCAAGTCTACATTGACGAATTGCGGGATGCCATACAGCTTGCCGTTGTACTTCACCTGGTCGATCAAAATGGGATAAAACTGTCCCAGATCAAAGCTGTCACGGCTGACCAGATCATCAATGGGGTCGATCGCGCCGCGTCCCGCCCAACTGCCAGTCTCCACGCGATCGACATTGACAACTTCGGGCGGGTCACCACTGGCAACCGCCGTGAGCAACTGCTGGGTGTTCAAATCCCCGCCGACCGGTGAAACGGTGATGTTGGGATTGCTCTTTTGGAGGGTGGCAAGTCGGGCTTTGGCGCGCACATCGTCTAAGCCATAGCCCCAGACGCGCACGGTGGCAGCTGCCGGCGCTGCGCCAGCGCTGGAGTTGCCGGCTGGGGTCGTCGCTGCACCCGGTTGTCCAGCGGGTTGGCAAGCGGCCAGCCATGTGGCTGTGTAGGCGCCGCTTATAAGCATGGCGCCGCGCAGAATGGCCCGCCGCGAATACTTGGGCGAACCAGATGATTGCTTTTGAACAACTTTGTTCATCGTAAATCCCCTTTTTTATGGGGCTGTTTGTTAACAGCCTTTTCGTAAGAGTCCTTCTACTGTGCTGGCACTGCGTTAAGCCCCAAGCCAACGCTGACCGCTTATGCGGGTTCCTCGAAATGCTGGAGATGGCGATTCCAACCGGCCATGACATTGCCCCCCGTTGCTTCGGCATCCAGGCGCAGACCCAAGACCAGGCCAAGCGCCTGTAAAGCATCTTGGGCGTCGTTTACCTGTTGTCCCTGCTTTGCAGCTTGCCGAATCTTTTGGGCCAACTCGACTAAGACGGCCGCGGCTTGGCGGGTGTCCAGGTCATCATCGAGCGCTTTGGCAAATGCCGCCTGGCTGGGCGCTGGGTCTAGGGCTTCCCCGTGGCCCCCAAAGCTTGTCACGGCTTTTTGGAGCACCCTGACCTTTTCCTGCGCCTGCTCCAGCTCGCCTGCTTCATAATCCCAGGCACGCCGGTAATGGTGTTGGGCTAGATAGAAACGCAAAACGTCCGGCGCATAGTCATCCAGCAGATCGCGCACCATGACCAGGTTGCCCAGCGACTTGCTCATTTTTTCGCCTTCGTGGCGCACCATTGCGGTATGCATCCAAAAACGGACGGAAGGTTCGTGGCCCGTCACGGCGACCGTCTGAGCGATTTCGCTTTCATGATGGGGAAAAACGAGGTCCGAGCCGCCAGCATGGACATCAATGGTCTCGCCCAATAAATGCATCGCCATGGCTGAACATTCAATATGCCAACCCGGTCGCCCTGGTCCCCACGGGCTCTCCCAGGCTGGTTCGCCTGGAACTTGGGCCTGCCACAGCACAAAGTCAAGTGGATCACGTTTGTTGGGATCATCGGGACGGTTGCCGTGCTCGTTGGCCACCGGCAACATTTCGGCGCGCGGCAGGTGACTCAATTCGCCATAGGTCGGCCACGCCTCCACCGCAAAATAGACATTGCCGTCTGCTTCATAGGCCACCCCTGCGTCGAGCATGGCCTGCACCATCTCGATAATTTGAGGAATGGTATCGCTGGCGCGCGGGAAATAATCCGGCGCACGCACATTGAGCGATTGCATGTCGCGGATAAAATGGGCTGTCCATTCATTGCCCAACTGGTGCCAATCCGTGCCCGTTTCGCGGGCTTTGCGCAGAATATCGTCGTCAATATCGGTGACATTTTGTACATATTTAACCGGCTGGCCCTGATGCTCTAGATGGCGAATCAAAATATCCGCCGCCGTATAGGTGAAAGCGTGGCCCAGATGGGTTGTGTCGTAAGGGGTAATGCCACAAACATAGATCGTCACAAATTCGGTTTGAGGGTTGAACTCTTCCACTTGTTGTGAACGTGTATTGTAAAGTTTCATGGTTGGCTATTTCTCCGCAAAATGTGCGGTAAGGAATCTTCTGAAACGGGAAGCAAGCAACCCATTGAGCACTTATCGTCGCCTGATAAATTAATTAGGCGATAATTTTGGCAAGGGTAATACTATCTACTAAGCAGCATAGTGGAATAATCTGCTAATTTCTAGAACATCAGGTACAGGAGAAAGATACAGATGAGGGTATAGTTTAAGAGGCGCTGTAAAAAGCCGTGAATTAGGGGTATTAACCAAATCAATCGGTAACGGCTCTATCAACCTGCTTCAGCAGGTTTCCCGTAGCAGGCGGCGGTTTTTGGACATTAACAAAATAATCTAGCAATCCGGGTTCCCTGCATAGGCCATGCGGTAACACGACCGTACAGTGGGAGAGCCACAGCTTTATTGCTAGGTTAAAAAGTTAATTTGCAATAACCGCTGCGTCACTTAAAGCACTGTCGGATGGAGTACCCCATGGCCCGTATATTCTGCGCGGGCAAGCGCGGCGATGGGATAGCATCGAGTCTAGGCAACAGCCGTATCTGAGGCTGTTGCCTAGACTCGATGAAAATAAATATCAATTTTATCAAACGCGACTGTGTAACCTACTCACCCAGAAAAATGGGGTAAAAGTTCACGTTCGCAAAAACGGAAAAAACCTTCCTGGTCGGGACCAATCTGATGTAGATAGACATGGTCATAGCCCGCGTCGGCAAATTTTTGAATCTTTTCGATATAACGCGCCGCATCTGGTCCACAGGTCAGTTCTTCGGTCGCGCTCTCTTCGGTTAACATTTGGCAAGCTTGCTCAAAGTGCGTCACCGTACGAATTTCTTGGGAGAGCTGGCCCTTCAACCCGGCATTTGGCCAAATTTCGAAGGCGGTGCGGCGGGCTTCTGCTTCGCTGGCCGCCCAACAGACCGTTAGTTGGCCAAAGCGTGGCCCTTCACCGCCGGCTGCTTCAAACGCCTGTAAAACCTCGGCATCGGGAGCAGTGTTGATCAGGCCGTCGCCCATGCGCCCGGCTGTGGTGGCCGCTTTAGGGCCACTGGCCGCCACCATGATCGGTGGCAACTCGTCGGGCAGGCTAAAAATTTGTGCGTCTTCAACGGTGTAAAAGGAACCCCAAAAGCTCTGCGCGCCGCCTTCCCACAAGGTGCGGATCACCTCTACCGCTTCTTCTAGCATGGCCAGCCGGATATCGTACGGTTGCCATTTTTCGCCCGTAATATGTTCATTGAGATTCTCACCGGTGCCAACGCCCAGAAAGAAGCGCCCTGGCATCATGCTGGCGGCGGTGGCTGCGGCCTGGGCAATAATGGCTGGATGGATCCGTATGGTTGGGCAGGTGACGCCTGTGCCTAGCTGGAGCGTCTTGGTGACCTGCGCAATCCCACCAATCACACTCCACACAAAGGGCGCATGGCCTTGCCGGCTGACCCAAGGATGGTAGTGGTCGGAGATCAAGGCAAAAGAGAAACCCACTTCTTCCGCGCGGCGGGCTTGATTGACAAGATCCGTGGGACTGTGTTCTTCACTGGAAAGGGCATAGCCAAGTTGCGTCATGGTTGTAAGATCCTTTCGGTTGCATGATGCGAGAGCACAAGTGGCTCTTCGCCGTAATGCTCAAGTACAACATCGCCTTCGAGCACAATTTCGTCATCAAAATAGATATCGCCTTTAACGCTCAATTGGTCACAATGCACCAAAGAGGGCACGGCGTGGGGGAAATGGGCCTTGAGTTGGTCAAACAGGCCATAATAATTTTTATCTAGGTCAATCAATGGCGCCTGTTTGCCTTGCCGAACTGGGTTGAGTGTAATCGTGTAATCATCGTTTAGCACATAGGCATCCGACCAGAGGGCGAGCAGATCGTTGGTGTTTTTAACCGGTAAGAAACGATTGCGCGTCACCTGAACAGCTTGCGCCTCGGGGAAAAGTGCAATCGCATGGCCCATGGCCGTCTCCAACTGATAGACGCGTCGCGAATCTGGCTGAGTGGGATCGACCGGCTTTTCGTTGCGAATGAGTGGCAAGCCCAACACACCCTGCTGGCGATCCAAGATCTGCTTTAAGCTCGGCAGATGGATCCAGAGGTTATTGGTGTTGAAATAACAATAGCGCTGAATGTCTTGGAATGCGGCGAGCTCTTCGGGCGGACATTGCGCCACTTCTCGCAAGAGGAGACCACCCGTGGCGCTACAGGCTAAGTGCCCACCCTTGGAATCGGCCGGTGTACGCTCGGCCACTTCCATCAGAAAAGGTAACTTTTCGCTGGCAAAGTAACCTAAGATGCTCAGGTCAACCGTTGCCCCCAAATTGTCGGCGTTGCTGACAAAGGCATATTCGTAACCCTGCGCCAACAACTGCTGCAAGACCCCGCTGGTTTGGAGCGCCAGATAAATATCGCCGTGTCCAGGCGGACACCACTCTTTGGCTGGATCGTCCGGCCAACTAACCGGTGTGAGGTCATCTTGCCAGATTTTAGGCGTCTTGTGTTGCAGAAAGTCGAGCGGCACATCCTGTTGAAAATCTCTGTACGTTTTGAGGGTGGCGCGCGATTGAGTTTGCGTGTTAAAACTATTCATCAGCACGAGCGGCAGCCGTACCGCGTGTTCGCGCCGCATGGTTAAAATTTGCCGCACGATAATATCGAGAAAGGTCAGCCCGGCTTTTACGTCGATCAGCGACTTCGGCCCTTGCATGCCCATCGTCGTGCCCAGTCCGCCGTTTAATTTGATCACCGCCATACGCGCCAGGGCGGCTTGGCCGGCTGTTTGATAAGCCCCCAAGTCGTCAACGGCAGGCAGATCATAGACCGGCTGCGCTTCGGTCGCTGGCACATAGCCAGTTGCGCCGCGTAATAACTGCGTATAGTAGTAATGAAATGTGCGAATCACCGCTTCCGGGACATTGGCTTGGCGCATTTTACTGGCAAAGGCCGCAAACTGGGTGTCCCACTCGGCGGCTTGCACGCTGTCATTCACTTGCTTACTGGTCTGTTTCGTGACGTTTCTATGGTTGATTGGCTTGCTTTTGGTTGTTATGATGGATTGCATAAATCTCTCTTCTTTCTTGCTAGCAGTGGGTCTGTATAATTGTAGACAACAATAGGACGCCCCGTTGTTGTCTACAATGACGCCTGTTATGCAGCGCTACGGTGATGACACAGCACCTCCAGAGAAACTAATCTTAGACGACCTTAGTCTTTCTCTGTGTACGCTGTGCCTTCTCCGTGTCACAGCTTTTTCCTCGTCTGTGCGTAACATGCGTTTAACCCATCTGGACAATTATCTGATAAGTTTTGCCGTCGTCGTGCAGCGGGATTCGGCCATCTGTTGCCTCTGCACCGTCAATGAGCACCTGTTTGACACCGCGATTCACACCCGCGGAATTATCAACCTGAATCTGATAGGTGGTCTGCCCATTGCGGTAGACCATTGTAAAGCTTGGCCAATCCTTCGGGATGCAAGGATCGATTTGCAAGTGATCGACCATGCGGTGCACACCGAGAATCCCTTCAATCCCCAGCCGGTACATCCAACCGGCTGAGCCTGTGTACCAGGTCCACCCCCCGCGCCCGACATGCGGCTGTACACCGTAGACATCGGCTGAGATCACATAGGGTTCCACCTTATAGAGCTCGACTTTTTCGGCATTATCGGCCCGATAGATCGGGTTGATCAGCCGGAACAACGCTTCGGCTTGTTCCCCATCCCCTAGCTCGGCAAAGGCCCAAATGCTCCACAAGGCGGCATGGGTATATTGGCCACCATTTTCGCGAATGCCTGGCAAGTACCCTTTGATATAGCCAGGATCCTTGCTCGTCTTGTCAAACGGTGGCGTAAAGAGCAAGATCAAGCGCCCATCCTCTTTGACCAAGCGATTTGAGACCGCCTGCATCGCTTGTTTGGCGCGCGTGGGTGTACCCGCCCCCGATAAGACGCTCCACGACTGCGCGATCGAATCGATCTGGCATTCACGATTCTGGGCTGAGCCTAACGGTGTGCCGTCGTCGTAATAGGCCCGCCGGTACCATTGGCCGTCCCACCCATTTTGCTCAAGCGCTTGCCGAATGTTTTCCGCTTGTTGGCGATAGCTGGCGGCGTGGTCGCCTTTACCGAGCTGTTCGCATAGCGCAGCAAAATCGTTGAGCGTGGCATTGAGGAACCAGCCAAGCCAAATGCTTTCACCCTTGCCTTGAATCCCGACCCGGTTCATGCCATCATTCCAGTCACCGGCGCCCATTAACGGGATGCCGTGGCTGCCCGCGGTCGTCCCCTTGCGCAAGGCCCGCCGGCAATGTTCGTAGAGCGAATAGGCCGCTTCGGTCGATTCGTAGAGCGAATAACGTTCTTCTTCGTCTTCGCGCAATGGCTCACCATGCAGGAAGGGCATCGTCTCGTCTAGGATGGCTGTGTCGCCCGTGGCCCTGACATAATTGGCGGTGACATAGGGCAACCAGAGCAGATCGTCACTCATGCGGGTGCGCACACCGCGACCCGCCGGTGGATGCCACCAGTGCAATACGTCGCCTGCCTCAAATTGGTGGCGCGCCGTCTCTAAGATATGTTGGCGCGTCAGATCTGGGCGAGCATGGATCAGCGCCATCACATCTTGTAACTGATCGCGGAAACCAAAGGCGCCGCTCGATTGGTAGAGCGCAGAGCGACCCCACGTGCGACAGGCCAGGGCTTGATAGAGCAGCCACTGGTTGAGCAACAAATCCATTGCTGGGTCTGGCGTTTTAACGGCTAGGGTGCCCAAAATGGTCTGCCATTGTTGCTGGGTCGCTTGCCAGGCGGCGTTGACTGCCTCTGGCGCTTTGAATTGGGTGACCAAGGCAAGCGCCTGTTCGCGGTTGGCGCCTTGCCCGATCAAAAAGTAGACTTCTTCGCTCGCGCCTGGCGCTAGATCGACATGGAGTTGTAACACGCCACAACTGTCGATCCCTGCTTCCATCCGCCCGGCCAGACCGACGCGTTCCAACGCGGCGGGGCGGCGGATATCACCAAGCCGGCCCAGAAATTCTGTGCGATCGGTGGTCAGTCCATGCAACTCTTTGCTAGCCGCGACAAAGGCCACGCGCTGGCCAAACTCTGCGCTATACGCGTTGCGCACGAGCAAGCAGCCGGCGCTCTCCTCAAATTCCGGCGCCAGGTATTGCTGGGTGCTATCTCGGTCTACACCCAGCACCCAATCAGCGAAATAGGTGACCGTGAGCCGTCGTGGGCGATCTTCGACGTTTTCTAGCCGCAACTGAACGATCTTGACCGGCGCGCTTTCCATGCCTTGGGCCACTGCATCTGGCGCAACAAAGAGCCGTAGGGATTGTTTTAGGCTGTGGCTGTTGTGTTCAAACGTTGTATAGCCAGCGCCATGCCGCACCAGATAGGGTTGATTCGCCGGCGCGGGCTGCGGCGTCGGTGACCAGATCTCGGCTGTCTCTTCGTCGCGGATATAGACGATCTCCACTGGCTGATCGCTCACGGGGTCATTGCGCCAGGTGGTGAGCCGGTTTTCGCCACTATTGATCGACCAGGTATAACCACTGCCCGTCTCGGAGACCAAGAACCCAAAGTCAGGATTGGCCACCACGTTGATCCACGGGGCCGGCGTTGTTTCGCCAGGGCGCAGATAGATTACATATTCGCGGCCATCGGCGCTAAACCCACCCAGGCCATTGTCGAACTGGATATCTGCCGGGCGGAGGAGCGGTGGCGTATGATCCGGCAGTTCAGTGGCCGCCAACATCGGCGTAAAGGTTGGTAGACGCATCGGGCGCTGGAGCAGATTATCGAGCTGTGGCGCCAGCAGGCCCTTATGGCCATCCAAAATTACGCGCGCCGCCGTCTGTAATAAAATCCGGTCGCCCCCATTGAGTTGGTCTTCGTACAAGACAAAGATGCCACCGCGTTGATTCAACAATGTATTGCTATCCATCCGCTGGATCATGCGCTGAATAAAACCATGGACCGACTGGCCATAATTGCTCGCTTGCTGGTTGAGGATCACCAGGTCCACTTGCAGACCGCGGCGACGCCAATAGGTGTGCGCCTGGAGCAATTCTTGCAGCAACTCACCCTCAGATTCGTCCCGAATGCGCATCAACAGAATTGGATAGTCGCCCGAGATGCCAAAGGCCCATAAACTGGATTGACCTTTGCGGTTGGCCATGATCGTTGCGGCATCGGCGCGGCGAGCCGGATGCGGATACAACAGCAAAGAGAGCATCTGTTGAATGGGCGTGAGGGTTGTGCTATTCAAATCGAGTTGGCGCAACTCGCGTTCTGCCTGGCTGCGCGCTCGCGTAAAGACGCGCTCGACAGTGGCCGCCGCCTGATAACGACGGGCTAGATTGATCACCTCTGGTCGCGTGGCCGCAACAAGCGTGAGAAAAGTCACGCGGCGCGTCGTGCGCGGTGCTAGATGGATTGTTTGACTTAGCGCCATGATCGGATCGAGTGTGGCGCCGGTGGTGTTAGAAAGCGCTGCATCATTTTGGAGCGCTGCCGGGTCGCGCGGGGTATGGCCGCGCCCCAAGAAACGGGCGCGATCACTCTCGTAGCTGCTTGGCTCCTCGGCCTCTGTTGCGCCACTTTCGACGACTAGCATGTGGATCAGGAAATGCGGGTCTTCGTCCGCAGAACGGGGCCGGCGGCGGAAGATCAAGGCATTCAGATCGGGCAGATATTCACTTTCCACAAACAACTTGGCAAAGGCTTGATGGCGTCGATCACCGGCGGCAGGCGCCAGGACAATTTCACCATAGCTGGTCAATTGGAGATGGCGCGCTTCATCGCTGTCGTTGGTGAGATTGATACGCCGGATTTCCACGTCATCATCTGGCGATACGATGATCTCGAGATGTTGCGAAATGGCATTGTCACGCCGGCGGAATTCCACCATGTGCGGATGAAAGAGCACTTCTTCGTGTTCAGAACGATTGCCGGTTGGCTGTCTGGTTGGCGACCAGAGTTCACCACTGGCTTTGTCTTGGATGTAGAGCCAGCAACCCCAATCATCCAGTGTGGTATCCGCGCGCCAACGGGTTAACGCGATCTCTTTCCATTGGCTATAGCCACCCCCGGCATTGGTGATCATGACCCCGTAGCTGCCATTCGAAAGGAAATGGACCATCGGCATGGGGGAATCTGTGGGGACAGACCAAGGGTGCATCAAGATGGCCGGCGCCGCGGGGCGCACGGGTGTGCTCTCTTCCTCGTGCGGATACATCAACGGTGCATCTTGGGGCACCTGTTCTTGTAAGAGCAGATCGACGCTTTCAATGCGCGGATCGGCATGAAAACGATCGACCATTCTGGCCCCTTGTAGGGCTTCGGCCACGGCCAACATGATCATGCCTTGATGGTGCGCCATGTAGGAACGCACAATGGCTTTATCTTGGCCTAGGCTGAGGCGGGCCGCCGTAAAATCAATGGCTTCATACAAGCCATAGCGGCCCATCATGCCTAAACTTTTTAATTGTTCCATGTTTTTCAGCACCGCTTGGGGCCGAAAGGGCAGCGCCAACATCGAAGCATACGGTGTGATCACAAGGTCATCGGTTAACCCACGTTTAAAACCAAGCCCTGGTACACCGAAGGCGTAGTATTGGTAATTCATCGCCGCATCGAAGGCGTAAAAGCCTGATTCAGAGATGCCCCACGGCACCCCTTTTTGGCGTGCATAGGCAATTTGGTGATCGATACAGCCATCATAACTCTGATGCTGCAAGGTGCCAGGATAGGTGCGCAACAAGAGCGGCGGCATCAGATATTCGAACATGGTGCCGCTCCACGAGAGCAAGACCTGTTCACCATTTTCTACACGCGTCAGGGGGCGGCCCAGGTGTAACCAGTGGCTCTGCGGCACGTCGGCCTTGCCAATGGCAATTAAGCTGGCAATGCGAGCTTCGGAGGCCAATAGATCATAATAACTGTTATCCAACAGACCGGCGTCGATGTTATAGCCAATATGAAAGACCTGGCGATACTCATCAAAGAGAAAGCCGAATTCCATTTCGGTAATCAAAGTTTCGGCTTGTTCGGCCAATTCTGTAAAGCTACTGAGCAAACCCTCGACCGCTTGCGGGGCTTCTTTCAGGCGGGCCAGCAAAGCGGTACACCAGACGCGCGCGGCCTGAATCGCCTCTGCTTGCACCAAGCCATTCGGTTGGGCAGAACTGGTGGCCCGCAGCGCGTTGTCCATCCGGCCGAGCAGACGCTGGATCTGCTCAAGCTGCCTTTGGCCAGCGCCACAGATCGCCGCTACTTCTGCCAGGAGCGGGGTCAGTGGAAAAGCGCCCTGCAGCGTTTGCCAAGCTTCTTGGAGGCTTCCCAGGATTTCGGCGCCAGGTGTGTCGGTCGCCGCGGGTTTGGCTAGCTGGGTAAAGAGCGCAGGCGGTTGGGCTAAAAAGGTCAACCACGGCAAGAATTGATCGACCTCGCGCTGCATGTTATCGAGTCGGGCATGAATCCGATCCGAATAAATGCGATAATCACGAATGGTTTCGATGTTTAGATGGGCCGCGTTGGCTTCAATAAAGTCAATTAGGCGCCCATCCAATTCCTGCCGGCTGTCACTCGCCAGGTGCGTCAGCGTCTTATACCATTGGCTGGGATCATCGGCTACTTCGGCGACCTGGTGTTCGATTTTGGCGATCACAGCTAATAAAGGCGCGGTCGCTGGCTCATTCGTTTGGCCACTGGCCGCCACTGTCTCGCCAAGTGAGGCCAGCAGATCCAGGGTGCCAGGCCACCATTCGCTGCGCCAGACCGGCTGTTCTGGCATTTCCAAACAGCCCTGTTTGAGGGCAATCAGACAGCCAGCTAGATTACCGCTGTCGACGGTGGATACATAACGGGGCGACAAAGGCTCCAGGGTGCGTGTGTCGACCCAGTTTAAAAAGTGACCTCGGTAGCGATCCAATTTGGTCAACGTGTCAAAGGTGAAGTGTAAGCGCAACGCCAGATTGGTATGGATCATGTAGCCCAGATCGTGGGCGGCCAACATCGATAACAGATACATGCCCACATTGGTCGGCGAGGTGCGATGCGCAACAACGCCTCGCGGCGCTTCTTGAAAATGGTCGGGCGGCAACCAATTGTCATCTGGCCCGACAAATTGTTCATAGAAGAGCCAGGTGCGGCGGGCCAGAATGCGCAATTCTCTTTGTTGCTCGGTGGTGATCGATTTGGACGGTTCTGGATCGGGCCGGCTGATCAGATAAGCAATTTGCCAGGCAAAGATCCAGGTGACAAAGAACGGCACGGCAATGGGCAGGGCCTGCGGTCTCACCATTGCCACCAGCACGGCCAGGGCAATGGTCAGTACAATGGATGGCAACATTTTCAGCAGTGTGGTTGTGGTCTTCACTTCATCACCGAAAAGCCGTACTGTATGCTCTGCGGTTGTCCATTGCAATAGATGCCGCCGCGTGATAAAGACCCGTGCCAGCGTCGTAGAAATGGCGTCGAGCAACACCAACGTTTCATAGGGCAAAAAGGCCAGGTAGAGCAGCCAGCGCAGGGCATTATCGCGCAAAGATTTAAGGACAGGCCGCCAAGGGTTACCCCCACTGTTGCTATCGTCCTGGCTGCGGAGACTATGGACAAGCCCAGTCAGCGCGCCGATAATGAGCGAGAAGGCTGGGGTGATCAGACCAAGCGCCGTCCAGAACAACGCTGAGCCTGGCAACACCGTCCAGGCCGCTACAAAGAGCAGCAGCAGGGCCGGCGACAGCAAACTGCGGCGCAAATTGTCCACGATCTTCCAGCGGTCAATCAACTCAACCGAAGACGGCGCAGTTTTGGCTGCACTCGCCACTCCTTCAGCCGTGTTGTTACGGAAATTGCTCAACCAAAGGCGCAGATCTTGCAACAGCCAGGGCAGCAATTGCCAGTCGCCGCGCACCCAGCGGTGTGAGCGTAACACATTGATCAGATAGTGGGGCGGATAGTTTTCATAGAGGACAACATCCGAAACTAGCCCGACTTGCCCATGAATGCCTTCAAATAAGTCGTGGCTGAGCAAGGTGTTTTCGGGCGCTCGGCCCACCAGGCTGCGTTCAAAGGCGTCGACGTCATAGATGCCTTTGCCGACATAGATGCCCGCGCCAAAGAGATCTTGATAGACATCCGAAACCGCCATCGTATAGAGGTCTAGACCCGCATCGCCCGCAAAGACCCGCGTGAAGAG
>JAPLGZ010000706.1 GCA_026389895.1 Chloroflexota bacterium
GGCTTTCACCGACGGCGTAACCGTGGCCGCGATGCCACCGGCGCGTGACCACAAACGAATTTTTGATGGCGATCAAGGGCCAAACACCGGCGGGATGGGGGCGTATGCGCCAACGCCGGATGTCGATGCGGATCTGGTGGCGCAGATTATCCAAACGGTGATCCAACCAGCGGTGGCCGGCATGGCCGAGCGCGGTACACCCTATGTCGGTGTGCTCTATGCCGGGGTGATGCTGACGCCACAAGGCGCCATGGCGCTGGAATTCAACTGTCGTTTTGGCGATCCAGAGACTCAGGTCTTGCTCCCGCTGATCAGCAATCTGCTGGAGGTGATCCAGGCTTGCGTTGACGGGCAGCTTGAGGAGACGCCGCTCCAAACCACCCCAGGTGCCTGTGCCACGGTGGTCTTGGCGTCCCCTGGCTATCCAGGCGCCTATCCGGTTGACTTGCCGATTACAGGACTTGATACACCGCCCGCCAGCCCTGTTTCGACCAACCCCGAGGATCTGATAATCTTCCACGCTGGCACGGCGCGCAAGCAGGGGCAAATCGTGACCGCCGGCGGGCGTGTGTTGGCCGTCAGTGGACGGGGTGACGATTTAGCCACAGCGTTGGCGCGCGCCTATGCCGGGGTGCAACAGATTCATTTCGAAGGCATGCACTATCGGAAGGATATTGGGGCGCAAGCGCTTTAGATCGAGCAAAGTTTTGAAAAATGAGTGACGTTTTTAGTTGATTTTTCTTGAACGCGCAACCCCACCCTAACCGTTCGGCTGAGTTCACGTCGAAGCCTGGTAAGGGAGGGGACTGATTGGTGGATAGAAAAGGTGGCTCGTTCTATCCACCAATCGACGCGCCCCCTTGGTATGGGGTGGGGTTCGCGCCACAAAAAGCGAGGTATGTGTGCAGCAAGCTAGTGCGCAGCAAGATAGCCAACCGCAGGATGACGCCTATGCCCAAGCGGGCGTGAACATTGCGGCCGGGCAAAAAGCGGTCGATCTGATGGCGAGTGCGGTGCGGGCCACCTATGGGCCAGAAGTATTGGCAGGCATTGGATCGTTTGGCGGCCTCTACGATGCAACGAAGCTCAAAAATTTGGCCGCGCCTGTCTTGGTGGCTTCGACAGATGGCGTTGGCACCAAAACCAAAGTGGCGGCCAAATTGGGCCGCTGGGACACGATTGGGCGCGACTTGGTGCATCATTGTGTAAATGATATTCTGGTGCAAGGGGCGCGACCGCTCTTTTTTCTCGACTATGTGGCCTCGGCCCGCATTGCCCCCGAACAGATTGCCGCCTTGGTGACAGGTGTGGCTGTGGCCTGCCAGGATGTGGGGTGCGCACTCTTGGGCGGCGAAACGGCCGAGATGCCGGGCGTTTATCTGCCAAACGAAGTCGATTTGGCCGGAACGATCGTGGGCGTTGTTGATCGGGCACAGTTGCTCGATGGCAGCCGCATCGAGGCTGGCGACGTGATCATCGGCTTACCTTCCACAGGCTTACACACCAATGGGTACACCTTGGCGCGGGCGCTTCTCGATTCACTAAGTTGGACCGCCACCCATCCGACACTCAACGGCTCGATTGGCGAGGCCCTGTTGCAGGTGCACCGCTGTTATCTGAAGGAGATTCAACAACTGTGGGCGGCTGGTCTTGAGATCCACGGGCTGGCCCACATTACAGGCGGCGGCATTACGGATAATCTGCCGCGTATTCTGCCGCCAGGGCTGAGCGCGGCGATTCAGTTGGGCACGTGGCCAGTGTTGCCCATTTTTGACCTGATCCAACAGGTGGGCGAGGTGCCGCTCGTACAAATGTTGCATGTTTTTAACATGGGGCTGGGTATGCTCATTATTCTGCCAGCCAATCAAGCGGCGCAAGTGCAAGCCACGTTGGCGGATCGTTGTTACCGCGTCGGTGAAATTGTGCGCGGCCAAACAGGGGTGCAGTATGTCTAGTCTTTCTAGACCACCCTCATCCCAGCGAGCGCGTTTGATCGTCTTCATCTCTGGTTCAGGGACTAATCTCCAAGCCATTCTGGATGCGATTAACGAAGGCGCCTTAAACGCCGAGGTTGTGCTGGTCATCTCTAATCGCAAACAAGCGTATGGCCTGGTGCGCGCCGCACAGGCCGAGATCCCCACCCTTTATGCCCCACTTAAGCCTTACACAGAGGCAGGCAAAAGCCGAGAATTATATGACGCGGACCTGGCGGAAAAAATCAGCGCCTACCAACCCGATCTGTTGGTCTTGGCCGGCTGGATGCATATCTTCACCCCGGCCTTTTTGGATCAATTTGCGGGGCGCATTATCAACTTGCACCCCGCTCTGCCTGGCATGTTGCCTGGCAAAGACGTGATCGAGTTGGCCTACCAACTTTTCCAAGCCGGCAAGATCACGGAGAGTGGCTGCATGATGCATTACGTGGTGCCGGCCGTGGATGCTGGCCCCGTCATCGCGCAGACTGTCGTGCCCTTCCAACCCGACGACACACTGGAATCATTCGCCGCGCGGATTCACGCCGCCGAACACGAATTGATCGTAGCCGCGATTCAGCAAGTAATTGCGGGTAAGAAATAGTGCAATCGCGCGCTGAATGCCCAGGCGTTTCAACCGGTGATGTGAGTCCTTACTCCCTACTCCGTAAATTCAATCTTTGGAAAACGACGCTGGTCAAATTCGGATAAGCGTTCGGGGCCGAGGTCGAGGATTTCGGCGTGAATGGCTTCGGCGACGGTGGATAAGGCCGCGAGATTAACACCCTGGCAGATGGCAGGCAACGGGCGTAAGTGCGGCAAACCACGCCGGAACATTTTGACGGCGCCCACCCAATTGTTGCGTTCAATTTGCAAGCAAGCCAGGCCAATCTGTAAGATGCCCTGGTACATCACGCGAACGGGCCGCGTTTCAGCGCGCCAGGCTGTTTCTAGATGTTCGTGTTGCTCGAAGTAATGCCCAGCATTAAATTCGAGCAGACCGGTGCGGGCCTCGGTATTTAATTCATCGTCCCAACCTACGGGATATTCTGTGGGTGTCATCATGGGCACGGTATTTCTGCTCGGTTTACAACTTGTAAGTGATGTTACGCAGACAATATAAAAAAAGGTATAGAGGATAACAAGGGAGGAGCCCCACCCCCGCCCTCCCAAACAGGGAGGGAGCCGTTGGGTGGACAGAAGATATTACTTCATCCTTCCCTGATGGCGTTCTCGGGAACCCACTTTGGGTGCGCGATGCGATCGGTCCCCTCCCTGGCTTCGGCGTGAGCTCGGTCGAACGCTCACGCCGAAGTCTCGCCGAACGTCTCCGCCGAAC
>JAPLGZ010000168.1 GCA_026389895.1 Chloroflexota bacterium
GATCGATGCCGCTTGGCGGAATGAGGCGAGTAATGACAATTACATGTTTATTTTTGAGATCAGTTTTCTGGTCTGGTGGTTGACGTATTTGGGGATGTGGGCGATCTTTCGCTATGGCTACACATGGCGGGCCATTGTCCCTGCGGGGCTCGTGCTCGTCCTTAATACCTATTATGCCCCCCATTCGACGCTGGGCTTTTTGATCGTCTTTACCTTGCTGGCCCTGATGTTGCTGGTGCGCACAAATCTGGCAGAACAACAAGTGCGTTGGCGTGAAGAGAGCATCTATTTTAGCCAAGATATCACGTTCGATTTTCTGCGGACTGGCTTGCTCTATAGTGTAGTTGTGCTGGCATTGGCTTGGTTGGCGCCAGCCCTAGGGCGTAACCCGCAATTGGCGCACACGCTGGATCCGATAACCCAGCGTTGGACCCAATTTCAGGAAAAAAGTAGTAAGTTGTATGAAGGGCTCACCCATAGCAAACAACTGACTGGTTCGAGCTTTGGCAAGGATCTCAAATTGGGCGGACGGCGTAATGTGGGCAGTGATCTGGTCTTTACCGTATCGGCCCCTATGGGGCGTTATTGGCGTGCTGTCGTTTTTGATACCTTTGATGGGCGTCAATGGGCCAACACGGCGAAAGATGAGATACGCTTTGACGCCAACACGCCCCTACCAGCCGTTACATGGAATTTGCGTTCACCGATTACCCAAACGATCAAGCTCTATGAGCCGACCGGTGATGTGATCTTTGGGGCACCGGACATTCGTAAAGTGAATATGCCGGTTTCCACACTGGTACGCGCCAAAGGCCCGAGCGCGGCGGCGACCGATCCCAACCAAGCGACTGATCAGCCGGATGAACTCACCTTTGTGCATGCGCAACAGCCATTAGAGGTGGGCGATCAATATACAATTGTCAGCCAATATACCGCAGTGACACAAAAGGCGCTGGAAGAGGCTGGCACTGATTATCCAGAGGATATTCAGAAAACCTATACCCAATTGCCAGATAATTACTCACCAAAGGTTCAGCAAGTGGCGCGTGAGCTAACCAACGGTTTGACCACACCGTATGATAAAGCCAAAGCCATTGAGCATTACCTGCGGACGACCATTCCCTATAGTGACACGATCGATGCCCCACCGGCTAATGTTGACCCGGTTGAGTATTTTTTGTTTACGATCAAAAAAGGCTATTGCGACTATTATGCGACATCGATGGCTGTGATGTTACGCAGTGTAGGTGTGCCAGCCCGTACGGCCAGCGGCTATGCCGAGGGAACTTATGACGAGGATACGGGCGTTTATGCGGTCAGCGAACAAGATGCCCATACCTGGGTCGAAGTCTATTTTCCAACGTATGGTTGGATAGAATTTGAGCCAACCGCTTCGAAAAGCGAATTGAATCGCCCTAGTGGCACAGAGGAAGCGGATGCCGCTGCGCAGAAGAGGAATGCCGCGGGTACGCCGAGTGCCGCTGAACAGCAACAACAACAAAATGATCCGCTCAATCAAAACCCTGAGCAAGGGGGCGCGGCGAATCTGCCCGTCGACCAAGGAGCACCCACACTTGGTGGTCAACCTTGGTGGTTATGGGCGATCTTAACCCCGGTGCTCCTTGCATTCGGTGTTTGGGGATTACGCCGCAGCCAAATTTGGGGGCCGGCTGCTTTTACACCCGAAATGTCGCCAATTGTCTATGATCGCATGGTACGCTGGGCCGAGCGCCTGGGGTTGCGTTCCCGCACGAGCGACACACCCTACGAACATGCCTATCGCTTTGGGCGTTTATTGCCAGAAGGTAAATCGTTGATCCAAAAGATTACCGAGAGTTATGTGCGCTATTGCTTTAGCCCCCAAAAACCGGATGCCGAGCTGGCATCCGGCGTTAGTAATCCAAGCCTGAGTAGCAGTGAGTTGGAAGAATCTTGGCAAGAGTTGCATCCCCTCATTTTGCGCTCTTGGGCCCGCACATTCACCAATCGCTTCACGCGTGGCAAGGTAAATCCATTTGTGCTAGAGGATAACTAGCTCGCCACACGATTTTTCAACCTGCCCTGATATAGCCTAAAAAAAGCGCCGCATTCCTAGGAATGCGGCGCTTTTTTTAGGCTATATTCATCGGGCGCTATTGCATCGGTTTGAGCAAAATTACTTGGGTCTCTTCGGGCAGGCCACTTTTGGTGACTTTGAACATCTCTTGCGGGTCGGGCGCTGTGGCGCCGAATTCTTTGAGAAACTTCTCAAGCGTCTCCAAATTAGCCCCGATTTCTGGTGCTAGGCCAGGTTGTTGATAGTGCATCGGGATCACAATTTTGGGATCGAATAGACCAATCACTTCGACTGCATGGGTGGGATCAAGCGTTGCACCGCCACCAATCGGCACGATCAAGATGTCAACTTCGCTTAGATTTAACTCTTCGATCTCGCTTTGGGTTGGCAATTCGCCTAGATCGCCCAGGTGACCCACCGTAATATCACCAAACTCAAAAAAGAAGACAACATTGCGCTCGCCAACACCGTGCGCCTGTTTACGGTGATAAGTTGTTGCGCCAGTAATAAATATATTATTTACTTCGTATTCACCCGGCCCGCGCAACACTCTTGCTTCCCCTTGCACCTTGTCGACAGCGTTATGACCAGGTTGATTGTGGCTGACCGTAATGATGTCGGCGCGCATTTTGGGCAAGGTCAGACCAACAGATTTGTCATACGGATCACAGATGACCGTTGCGCCGTTTTCACGAATGCGAAAACAGGATAGGCCATACCAGGTTATATCCATGGAAAACTCCTTCATTCAGATTCGGAACATATGTTTCAATTGAATTATACCGCAGTTTGCCTGACAAGAGAAACTTTTATGGCTGTGCACGGCAAGCCTGCTTGCGCCTCGCTGCAAATCACCCTGTAGCCTATCCGTATACTTACAGTTTGATTAACAGTTGTGTAACGTAACCCAATGTGGTTGCACGTCGTCAAGGCTGGTGATATTATAGCAGAAACTTAGTTGGGCATGGAGCGTAGTGCGTGATGCATACATTGCAACAACCATTGGTAACAACCATGAGCCTCGCATGATGCCGATCCCTGCAATGTTTGGCGTAAGTGTATGTGATCTCAACGTACTCGTCTAACTTTCCGTTTAGAGATTTACTATCGTTCGTAAAGGAGCTAGCTATGCAACGTGATGATATTCGTAAAACTGTAACCGCTCAATTCTACCAATCGCTTTCCGAGAGCAGCGTCCAAATTACGGCGCTGCCGCAGAATCAACTGCAGGCCGTAGTCAATGCCTTGGCCGACGGTGTCTTTGCGGCGTTGGCGGCTGTGGATGCTGAGCACGATGCGGCGCTTGGCAACAATATTGCTGGCGCGACGCGTGGCGTAAGTCCGCAAGGTGTTGCCCAGGATAACACGCCGCACGTAGAACAATTACTCTGGCGTGGACGCCCTTATTTGACGTTGGGCACAGTCTACGAATTGACCACCCAACGGCTACGCGTCTTAAGTGGTCTGGTGAGCAATAACGTCGATGAGGTTGAATTGATCCGTGTCCATGACACTGAAGTCAAGCAACATGTTGGGGAACGCCTGTTAAATGTGGGTGATATTGTGATCTTCGCAGATGACACCACTTCCCCAGAACTGGTGCTAAACAATATTCAAAACCCGATCGAAGTGCGCGAAATGATTCGTAAGGCCGTGTTAGAAGAGCGCTCACGGCGTGGTCTCTCCTATCGCGAAGTTATGCGGTAGTGTGCGCATCCATGCCTACATCACCATTTGACATAGAAACAGTAATCACGATTGCGCAGAACGCTGGTCAGTTGGTGCTACAAATGCACCGCGACGGGCTGCGCAACGTGCGCGGCAAATCAAACGACGGCGACTTGGTGACTGAGGCCGATCTGGCCAGCGAAGCCTTAATTCGCGAATCATTATATGCGGCCTATCCCACAGTTGGGTTCTGGGGTGAAGAGAGCAATAAACCACCGCAGGAAGAGTTCTTCTGGGTCGTTGATCCAATTGATGGCACAGTGAACTACGCCAATGGCCTGGCCTTCTATGCCGTGAATATTGGTTTGCATCACGGCGAAACGGGCCTGCTCGGCGTCACGGTACAGCCGTCCACTGGCCATGTCTTCTGGGCTAAACGTGGCGAAGGCGCTTATGCGCGTACACCAGCTGGCGAACAGCAGCGTTTATATGTCAGTCAGGTGGATCAGTTAGCCAAGGCGCTGCTTACCACTGGTTTTCCTTATCACCGCGCCGAGTCGTCCGATAACAATAGCGCTGAGTTCAATTACTTCTTACTGCGTGCTCAAGGTGTGCGCTGTATGGGCTCAGCGGCGCTGGACCTGGTCAATGTGGCCAGTGGGGCATTTGCGGCTTTCTGGGAGGGCTGGCTAAATCCGTGGGATGTTGCGCCCGGTGCGCTTATGCTCCAAGAAGCAGGTGGCCTGATTACGGATTACAACGGTCAGCCGTGGCGCTTCAACAGCGGTGGTCTAATCGCTAGCAACGGCCAAGCTGGCCTGCATCGCGAGTTGCTGGAAGGCATCCACACGGCGCGCCTTGGTTTGGCGGAGTCACGATTGCCATCAATTTCTTGATGATTCTCGTCTGTTTTCCTACGTGATCACATTCTGCCTGGAGTGACTCTAAAGTGCTCTAGGCAGAACTATTTTATTACCCTTTCTCTAGCACGCACTGTTGAATCGATGATACAAGGAGATTATGGCTTTAACTGCAACCATCTATAACCTCATAATTGAGTTAGCTGATGTCGACCGGGGCGTGTACGAGACGCTAGATTTGCGGGTGGCACGCCAGCCATCTGAGGCTGCTGAATATATGCTGATGCGCATCTTGGCCTATTGTTTGGAGTATACAGAAGGCATCGCGTTTACACAAGGTGTCGCTGCTGGGGACGAACCCGCCGTCTTGGTGCGTGATCTAACCGGCAAGTTAACGGCCTGGATTGAGGTTGGTTTACCCGACGCTGAGCGCCTCCACCGTGGCAGCAAACAGGCTGGGCGAGCGGCTGTCTACACCCATCGCGATGTCGGGCAGTTGTTGGGGCAATTGGCGGGCAAGAAGATCTATCAGGCTGAGGCAATCCCTATTTATGCCTTTGACCGGCGTTTTGTCGATGAATTGGCTGGGTTACTTGAGCGGCGTACATCGTTGAGCCTTTCCGTCACCGAGCGCGAACTTTATGTATCAATTGGGGCGCGTACGCTTAGCAGTGCCATTGTGGAACATCACATCGAGTGAGGATTTGTGCCGAGGACAGCTACATTGCAGGGAACAGATCGGCCTGTTCCCTACGATGTAGCTGTCTGCTATTTTATCAACCCTATTTCTAGCGCATCCCACAAGGTGCGTACGCCGATTACTTCGATCTCTTTGGGCAAATCCTCGCCTCCCTTGCGGGTAACGACGCTACGTGGCACCAGGGCACGGGCAAAGCCAAGCTCGGCGGCCTCGTGCAAGCGACGGGGCAACTGACCCACACTACGCAACTCGCCGCTCAAGCCTACTTCGCCCATAATCGCCAGATCGGCGCAGACTGGTTTATTGCGATAACTGCTGGCAATTGCGACGGCCACCGCCAAGTCGGCGGCGGGTTCGTCAACACGCATGCCACCCACAATGTTGACAAAAATATCTTGGTCACTCAGATCCATGCCAACGCGCTTGCTAAGCACGGCTGTGAGCAGCAAAAGCCGGTTCATATCGACGCCGTTGCCCGTGCGACGCGGCTGGCTAAAGGCGGAGTGACTGCTTAAGGCTTGCACCTCGACCAAAAGCGGCCGTGTGCCTTCCATCGAAACGGCAATCGCGCTGCCCGATGCATTGGGCAGTCGTTCGGCCAAGAACAGTTCCGATGGATTTAACACTTCCGTCATGCCGCTTTCATTCATTTCAAAAATGCCGACTTCGTTGGTGCTGCCAAAACGATTTTTCACCGAACGTAACAGGCGAAAGGCGTGAAACCGTTCCCCTTCTAATTGCAGAACCACATCAACCATATGTTCCAGCACGCGCGGCCCGGCGATTGTGCCTTCTTTGGTGACATGGCCGACCAGAAAGATCGGAATATTATACTGTTTACCCGCACGCAATAGCGCGGCAGCACAATCGCGCACCTGGCTAACCGTGCCCGCCGCGCTGGTGCTGGAACCGCTATAGATCGCCTGGATCGAGTCAACGATCACCAGCATCGGCTTCATCGCTTCGATCTGTTCGAGAATATGTTCGACTTCGATCTCAGACAATATAAAGAGCCGCTCCTCTTTAATGCCTAACCGCGCGGCGCGCCGGCCAATCTGGTGGACACTCTCTTCGGCGCTGACATAGAGCACCGGGCCATAATTTTTGGCAACTTCTGCCGTCATCTGTAAGAGCAGTGTGCTCTTGCCAATCCCTGGATCGCCGCCGACCAACACGCAGCCACCTGGCACAATCCCACCCCCCAAGACGCGATTTAATTCGACCATCTTCAAGGGTAGCCGTGCCATGCTCTCTTGGGAAATATGCGGCAGCGCAACCGGATGCGACCCCGTGACGCCGATTGGCATGGGCGTGCGACTCTTATCTGGCGCGCGGACAACCACCTCTTCAAGCGTGTTCCATTCGCCACACTCGGGGCATTTGCCCATCCACTTCATCTGGATGCCCCCACAGGCTGAGCAGACATATTGTGATTTTGTTTTAGACATAGTGCATTCGTTGTTGAAAGATTTAGAACATTTGTGCGTGTATTGTAGCAAAAAAAGATGGAGGCGTCAATCTAGTAGAAGCAACTCGTAGGTCATCCCTTGCAGGGTGACAACGGTGGGCATCCTAGCCTGATGAGATAGAGCAAGTTAGTCACCCTGCAAGGGATGACCTACAAAGCATTACTGCTGAAGCGTTTATGGTTGCGCGACATGGCCCACCTGCACGAATTGTGCAGAGACCCAACCGGCCACATTTGTACTCGAGCGAATTTGTAACCAGTCGCCAGCCGCGTTCTTACCAATAATCTGCACGCGATCTGCCTGATTTAATTTGGCCATCACCGTTGCATTGACATCGGGAGCCTCGCGCAGATTCACCCGATCTGCGCTGATGATGGCGTCTATGCCGACACCATTGGCCGTCGTGATAACAACGGTGTCGGCTGGCCCAGGGGCAGGCGTAGCCAACGTTGTGGTGAGCGGTTGCATGTCTTGCGCAATCAGCGTGGCAATCAGGCCCGGCCCGGTTGCCGCTTGCACAACGGTTAGATCGTCAGCGCCAAAGAGCAATAACTGGCCCGCCGACACCCAGCCAACCACGCCATCATTCGTATAGACCGCCAGATAATTATTATCCGCCGACTTACCTGTGACGGTCACGGTTGCGCCACTGGGCAAATTGACGAGCACGCGTCCGCCTGGGCTCCCTAACAAAACGGCGTCGCCGGTCACAATCCCTAGCGCGCTGGGCGGCTGTTGCAGCGTCGATAAATCGGGGCTGGGCAGTGTTGGTAGCAAAACAACGGGTTGGGTAGTGGTAATTGCTGTAACCGGCACGATCGGCGCCTGCGAGGTCACAGGGCTAGTAATCGATTGCGGCGTAGATAAAGTAAAATTAGAGGATTTGCCATAGACCGGCGTCGGTTGGACTGGCCGCACAATACTCGCTGGCACAGGCGTTGCTGTGGCTGGCGCGCCGCCACACGCCGCCAATACCAAAATCAGACCGAAATAGAACGCGGATAAATGCCGATCAACGCGGATTTTCATGCGATGCCTTTGCATCTTTTGTTTTTGCATTTATTCATACCGTAGCGCATCAATGGGGTTGAGGCGACTGGCGCGATAGGCGGGATAGATGCCAAACACGAGGCCAACCGCCATCGAGAACAGAAAGGCAATCAAGACGGCGTCAAGCCCCACTACGGCCTGAAAACTGTCAAAGGCTAGCGTAACTGCTTTTGCGCCGCCGACGCCCAAACTGATGCCAATAATGCCACCGAGCAGCGACAAGGTGACCGCTTCGACCAAAAATTGTAATAGTACATCGCGCCGTTTTGCCCCCACGGCCTTGCGCAGACCAATTTCGCGCGTGCGTTCCGTCACACTCACCAGCATAATATTCATGATGCCAATGCCGCCCACCAATAGACTAATGCCCGCGATTGCGCCCAGAAAAATCGTGAGCACATTGAGCACGCCACCGACGACCGAGATCAGATCATTCTGGCTGATAATGCTGAAATCATCGCCGCTCAGATATGAAATTTTTCGACGCTCGCGCATGATGCTAATGATCTGGTCGGTGGCGCTCGCTGTGCGCTCTTCGCTCACCACAGAGACGTAGATCACATTCACTTGATAATCGCCGCTGACCGTCTTTTGTTTAAAAAGTCGATCTTGGGCTGTCGTCAGCGGGATAAAGAGCGATTGATCCTGGTTGCCGCCTAAGCCACCGCCTTTTTTTGCCATCACGCCGATCACGCGACAGGGCAAATTATCGACCTGGATGATTTGGTCAATTGGATATTCGTTGGCCGCAAACAGCTTCGTATAGGCATCAAAGCCTAAGACTACTACGCGTGCATGCTGGTCAAAGTCAGCTTGCGAAAAGAATTCACCTTGACTCATCTCCCAGTTGATCACCGTGCGATAGCTGGGCAATGTAGCGTGGACATCGACCTGTACATCTTTTTTTCCACGTGTGAGCGTGGCGCGCGAAGAGAATTCTGCCGAAACAGCCTTCACATCGGGCGCACGCGATTGGTCGCCGATCGCTTGCATATCGCCTAACGTCAATAATTTGATATTGGTTCGTTCTTGGGGCGGGCCATCTTCAAATTGCCCAGGCGCAATAAAGAGTAAATTGCTGCCCAAACCGGCAAACTGGTCGGTCACATATTTTTGTGCGCCTCGCCCAATCGACATCAACGCGATCACAGAACCGACGCCGATAATGATGCCCAGCATGGTCAATACACTGCGCAACTTATTGGCGGCCAGGGCGCGCATGGCAATCCGAATCGACTCGATTAATTTCATCGTTATTTCTCTGCCACTATAGAATCGTTATCGTGCATCAATACCATTGGTCGGCCAGTCTCATGCCATCTAGCTGCGTTTGACTCGCCGCGCTGGCCTTTATAATGCCGCTGGTGGGGCGCTGGCGCTCATCGCGGGCGATCAAGCCATCGCGGAAATGGATCACACGCTCACAATATTCGGCTGTCTCGGGATTGTGCGTCACAAAGACAATGGTAATGCCCTGCTCCTGGTTCAGGCGTTGAAAAAGCTCCATAATTTCGATGCTGGTCTTTGTATCCAAGTTGCCGGTCGGCTCATCGGCCAGAATCATCGCGGGATGATTGCCCAGCGCACGCGCAATCGCCACACGCTGCTGTTGCCCACCCGACAATTCGTTGGGCTTGTGGTCGAGCCGGTCGCCTAAGCCCACCAATTTTAACACTTCTTCGGCCCGTTGACGGCGTTGCCGCCCGCTGACGCCGCCGTAAATTAACGGTAACTCTACATTCGCCAAAGCTGTGGTGCGCGGTAATAGATTAAAACTCTGAAAGACAAAGCCAATTTTGCGACAACGGATTTCGGCCAGTTCATCGTCATTGAGCTTGCTCACGTCAACGCCATCCAGATAATACGTGCCATTGCTAGGCACATCCAGACAGCCGATCATGTTCATTAACGTCGATTTGCCACTGCCGCTTGGCCCCATAATCGCGACCATTTCGCCGCGCCAGATGTCGAGCGCAATCCCGCGCAAGGCACGGACTTCCATATCACCCATTTGATAAAATTTGGTCAATTCGCGCACCGAGATCACGGCATCTTGGACTGACCGAGCATTGTTCACAGGCGGTTGCATCGTGGTTGTTTGCATAAGATTAATTAACCGCCGCCCAGCAGTGCACCGCGCAGGCGTTCTGCATCCGTGAGTGAGATTAAGGCGATCTGATCGCCATCATCCAAGCCCGCAACAATTTGGCTATCCGTCTCGTTGCGCAACCCTAATTCTACTTCCTGCAAAACAGGCGCGCCATTCAACATTTTGTAGACTACGGCTTGTTTAGTTTGGCGATCAATTTGGATAAAACGGTTGGGCACCAGGATGACACCATCGACCTGCGCCGTAGTGATGATGGCGGCGGCGCTCATGCCGGCGCGCAAGGGGGCGTCAGTCGGGTTCGGGACAATCGTCACTTCATAGGCAATCACGCCATTGACATTATTCGATGTTGGCGAAATTTCTGTGACTTTGCCCGTAATGTGAGCATCGGGCAGCGCATCCAGCGTAAGGCTCACGGGCTGGCCTACCTGGACTTGGCGTACATCAATTTCATCGACTAACACCTTCATGGAGAAGCTTTGGAGATTGGTTAATACAAAGGCGGGTAATGAGCCAGCCGCTAATTCACCCTGCCGAATGTTCACCTGACTGATCACGCCATCTGTTGGCGCAGTAAGTTGGGCATTGGCTTGGCTGTTTTCGGCCTGTAATTGACTTAATTGGGCCTGACGCACCTGAGCCCGCGCGATCGCTAAATCTTCCTTTTTGGGGCCGTCTAGCAAAGTTTGCAAGTTGTTATGGGCTGTCACGACATTGCTTTGCGCCTGCCGCAAGCCAACCTGCGCCTGAGCAATCTGATTTAACGCCGCCGCCACTTGCGCTTGATCCGGGGCTTTTTCGGTGAGCGCGGCCTGGGCGCGGGCTACCTCTAGCGAAACCGTGGCTTGTTCCAATTGCGCCGATTGTGGCAATTCACCGATATTGGGCAGATTCTTGACTTGATTATACGCTTGCTGCGCCTGCTTGACGTTTGCTTCGGCTTGGCGCACCTGGGCTATGTTGACCGTTTTTTGGTCTTCTGAGGTTCCCACATAGAGTTGGCGATAGCTGGCCTGTGCACTGTTAAGCGCCGCTTCTGCACCAGCCACGCCGACCTGGGCTAATTCCACCGCAGCTTGCGCCGCAGCCAGATCATTGGCGCTAGGTGGTGTTTCCAGTTTGGCAAGCTGCGCTTGGCTAATTTCCAGGCTGATTTTGGCTTGGGCCAATGCCAACGTCAGATCAGTGGTCTCTAACTGCGCCAATAATTGACCTTGGGTCACCTGCTGGCCGGCTGTCACGAACACTTTATCAATGCGACCTGCTGTCCGAAACGTGAGCGAAGTTTGCGCCTCTGGTTGAATGTTCCCTGTTGCGCTGACCGTACTGGCAATTTTATCGCGCCGCACCAGGAGGGTCTCATACGTTGGTTTTTGTGCCGCCTGGCGTGGCAGCCAATACCGTTGATAACCAAACCAACCCGCCACACCCAGCAGAATGAGTACCACAAGAAAGATCAAAAATCTCCGCATGTTTCTTTGCTTTCCAGGCTTTTATGTTGTTGATGTTGATGTCAGGTTGAGTAGCACTAGGCCCAACTGCTCCCCTGCAGGGAGGAACGGATGGCATTTTGTGCCGCTGTGTGATCAGAACAGACGAACCCGCCGTTCCTCCCTATCAATGGGAGGGTAGGTGGATGTCTAGCGCTGCTTAGCCGATTTTAGTCACTGCAGAGGAACTTCTGGAAAAGAGTATAGTCTATCCCGCAACAGTAGACAGTAAGTCTATCGCCGTTCATAAGAATATCAGCCTTTTATTAACTCTACGTAAACTGCTGAAATAGGTTGCTATAAATACGGCGTATTTAACGAGAAAAATTATAAATTAACATGGCATAGGCAATAGGAATAATTTGTTCTTTCCTATTGCCTATGCCATGTTAACAATCTCTATTTTGAACGCCGACTGTTACTGCGCTTTACCGACCTCAAACCCGGCCAAGTTCTCAAGCGCCTTTACCAACGCATGATTGCCGTCGCCGCCCAAACCTTTGGCTTCCAGTGTGCGATATAAATTGAAGATTAAACTGGTGGCTGGCA
>JAPLGZ010000794.1 GCA_026389895.1 Chloroflexota bacterium
GGTATACTACAAACGATTTGCTTCGGGCCGTCTAGGTGCATACACGCATGCGAAACATGTTCAACCCAAGAATTATGATGCCATTATCGTTGGATCGGGGCCGAATGGATTGGCGGCGGCCATTACGCTGGCGCGGGCGGGTCATTCGGTTGGCCTGTTCGAAGCCAAAGCAACCGTTGGCGGCGGCTGTCGCTCGGCAGAATTAACCTTACCTGGCTTTGTCCATGACATCTGCTCGGCCATTCATCCGCTGGGGCTGGGGTCGCCTTTTATGCGTACGTTGCCACTGCATGATTTTGGCCTGGAATGGATTGAGCCCGATATCCAAGTCGCCCACCCATTGGATGATGGCACGGCCGTGGCGTTATATCGATCAATGGAGGCCACAGCCGCCTCGGTCGGGCGCGATGGCGCTGCCTGGCGCGCCCTATTTCAAAGGCCGGTGCATGATTGGGACAAATTAGCGCCGACCTTGCTAGGTCCATTGCCACTGCCCCGTCATCCGCTGGCAATGGCGAATATTGGCCTGCGCGCCTTTTGGCCGGCCACGGTGTTGGCTAAATTATTGTTTCGCGAGCAACGCGCACCCGCGCTCTGGGCTGGTCTGGCGGCACATGCGATCCAGCCATTGGAACAAATTTTCACCTCATCGTTTGGGCTGATGCTGGGTATTTTGGGACACGCGGTTGGTTGGCCGCTGCCGCGCGGCGGGTCCCAATCGATTGCGAATGCGCTGGCCGGTTATTTACGTTCACTGGGCGGCGAAATCATCACCGATCATACGGTGAACTCACTGGCCGAATTGCCGCCAGCTCGCGCCGTCTTGTTGGATGTCACGCCGCGCCAAGTAGTGCAGTTGGCGGGGGACCAGTTGCCAGTTCGCTATCGCCATCAACTTGAGCGTTATCGTTACGGGTCTGGTGTCTTCAAAATTGATTATGCTTTGCGTGGACCGGTGCCCTGGCGCGCGCCCGAATGTCACCGCGCTGGCACGGTTCACCTGGGCGGGACACTGGCAGAAATTGCCGCCAGCGAAAGAACCATAGGGGCGGGGCAACATCCAGCACGACCTTACGTCTTGACCAGCCAGCAAAGTCTCTTTGATGACACCCGCGCCCCAGCAGGCCAGCATACCCTATGGGCCTATTGTCATGTGCCTCATGGCTCTACGGTTGACATGACCCAGGCGATTGAAGATCAGATCGAACGTTTTGCCCCTGGTTTTCGCGATGTGGTGCTGGCGCGCAGCATCCACAACACGGTGGATTTGCATGCCTATAATGCCAATTACATTGGCGGGGATATCAATGGCGGCGTACAGGACATCCGCCAACAATGGACGCGCCCGATTGTCAGCTTAAACCCTTACGCCACACCAATAAAAGGGCTTTATCTCTGCTCTTCATCCACGCCACCCGGCGGTGGCGTACATGGCATGTGTGGGTATCATGCGGCGCAGGCGGCGCTGCGGGGGGCGTTGCGGGGATAAAAGGCTAATCTCCAATTCAGGAAGAGTGCCTGGATCATTGTGGCGCGATAGGCCAGGAACAGTCTGCCGCATCAGGTGACTACGCCAAGCTTCAGGCAGACCTGCCCTGTAGCGAAGCACAGATATGTCGTTGCCGCAACAGAGGGAATGAGGGGCGCCTGATTATTTTCTAGTTCGGTGGGTTCGTTTGCGCCGAGCAGCGCAGCAGAGAACCAGAAAAGAGGGGCGGCCTTCACCTTTGGAATTCAGCTGCGGGCTGTTCGCGAACGGAATCTTTATCCAGGTACGGCTGGAGCGATAACATTACCGTCATCGTGGTCCCTACGCCCACCTGGCTCTCGAAATGAATGGATCCATTGAGTAAAGTTACCGCCTGTTGGACCAGGGCCAACCCCAATCCCGTCCCTGGCACATTGCCCACATTAGAACCGCGCCGAAAGGCTTCTAATAGATGGGGTTGGTCAGCAACAGGAATGCCAATGCCCTGATCTTGAACCGTCAGTCGACACTGTCCTTCGTCATAGTCCACCAGAACGCGCACCACGGTCCCTGGCGCAGAATACTTGATGGCATTTGAAATGAGGTTCGCCGCAATTTGGCGCAGCAGACGAGCGTCCATCAGATACAGGGCAGTCTCCTGGCTTTCAAACAGGATGCGATGCTGTTCACCCTGAACGAGTTGAAAATTGGCGACAATCTGTTCCAAGAATGCCCCGATATCCAACGGCTCTAGTTTGAGGTCGAGCTTGCCAGTTTCAAACTGGGCCACCAAGAGGACATCATCCAGCATTTGTACCAGTTGGCGAACCGACGCTTCGATCCGATTGCATTGCGTCAGGCGACGTTCCACATCCAGGTAATTCCCCTGCTCGCGCAATAAATTATTGAACAGGAGAATCGAAGTCAGCGGATTACGAAAATCATGCGAAAACATGGCCACCAGTTTTGTCGTAAGCAAACGCCGTTCCTGTTCTTGCACCAGGGCCTGTTGTAACTGTTCTAGCCCATGTTGGCGTTCTTGTTCCTGGATCGTTTTTTTGGTCAAACGCACTTGAATGGCCTGCAAGAGTTCCGGATTGGTAAAAGGCTTGGTGATGTAATCGTCGGCCCCTAACTCCATGCCTTGGCGGATATCGTTATGGGCAACTCTGGCTGTGACAAAAATGAAGGGAATGCCAACAGTGGCTGGATTGGCATGCAGTTCAGCCAGAACACTGTAGCCGTCCATGCGTGGCATCGTGATATCACAGACAATCAGATCCGGCAGTTGGCGAAAGGCCATTTCAACCCCAGTCATGCCATCTGCTGCGCCGAGCGCCGTATAGCCTTCTAGCGTCAACCACTCAATGACCTCGTTGCGCAGGATGGCTTCATCTTCAATCACCAGAATTGTTGGCATGATTTTTTACTCCTCTCGTCACGGTAGGTATGCGGACGGTAAAGGTTGTCCCAACGCCGACCTGGCTTTCTACAGTAATGGTGCCACCATGTAATTCAACCGATTCTTTGGCGATCACCAACCCCAAACCAGTCCCCGAGATTGTGCCCACATTGACAGCGCGATGAAATGGTTCAAATAGATGATTCAGGTCAGCCGCTGGAATCCCAATTCCTTCATCATGCACGGTCAAGACAAACGCGTTATCGCTATAAGTTAGATTGACCCCAATTGTCTTATCGCTAGAGGAATACTTAATGGCGTTCGATATAAGATTGTTGATCAGTTGCCGCATCAACTTTTTGTCTAATTCCACCTCGCGTAAGGCATCATTACAGGTATAAAACAATTGATGTGTGACATCCGCTTGACTCTGAAATTCATCAAGGATGGTCTGGCAGAGGTTGTCCAGGTTGAACTGGGTTGGGTTGAACTCAGTCCGGCGCGCCTGCAATTGCGCCAATTGTAGCACATCATCCATCACATCCTTAAGATGACCGACCTGTTCTTTAATTTTTCCTAACTTCTGCTCGATCTGCTCGTCTGGCAACCGAAGCCGATAGATACGCAGGGTTTCAGTCAAGGCGAGAATTGAGGCGAGCGGCGTGCGGAATTCATGTGAAGCCATCGAGACAAAGCGTGATTTAAGTTCACCCAGTTCTTGCTCTTTCTCAAGCGCCTGGCGGATCATCTTTTCGTTTTGCTTGAGTTCTGTGATGTCCTGGTTAACGACAATCACACCCTGAATCTTTTGCCAAGGGTCGCGAATGGGAACGGTTGAATTGAGAATGTACTTATGCGTCCCATCAAATGCTTCTATCTCTAGTGCCTGATTAAGGGACGTTTCTCCTATGGTGCGCGCTTGTGTGATGGCTTTGGCGATGACTTGTGCAGCCGGCCATTAATCCACCGCATTCTGTTCTTCCGCATTAGTCCACCAACGTTTGTGCTCGTTATATTCTTCAAGCCCTGTTGTTGGCGCGCCACCCCAAATTTGTTGGCCCGCTGGGTTGCCTTGCGTAATCGTCCCGTCTGGATCGATAATCCAGACGCCCACGGGTAAATTCTCAAGCACGGTGCGCAAGAGTTCCTCATTCTGGCGGAGCGCTTCTTCGGCTTTTTTGCGCGCCGTGATGTCGGTCGATACCCCCAAGACATATTTTGATTTGCCATCCGCGCTTATAATGGGGACTTTCGTGGTTTGCAGCCAGTGCGTCTCACCACGGAAACTGGTAACCGGTTCTTCGACAAAGATCGGTTCACCAGAGGCGATCACCCGCCGGTCAGCCGCCAGAAAATTGGCCACTTCTTGCGCAGAAGGGTTAAAATTGGCATCGCTCTTGCCCAGTAAAGCTTCGACGCTCGTGTTATACATTTGAGCGACAATAGGGTTAACCAGGACAAAGCGGCCATCGTAATCTTTGACAAAAATCATACTGGGGCTGACATCAATCACCTGTCGCAGAAAAGTACGCTGCTCTTCTAGGGCGGCGGCGCTCCGCTTGCGTTCGGTGATATCAAGGATAAAACTCATGATCAGCAAGCCGGTCGCAGTTTGAATGTAGCTTAACTCGATCTCAACGGGAAATTCACTGCCGTCTTTGTGGCGCGCCAACAAGTCCGACCCGTTCCCCATTTGGCGTACGCGCGGTGCAGCCGTGTATGCCGTCCGATTTTGCACATGGCGGCTGCGGGCATAGTGGGGAACGAGCACTTCCACTGACTGCCCCACCAACTCTTCGCGATGATAGCCAAAGAGCGTTTCGGTCTGGTTATTGATCAGTACAATTTGCCCTGTCTGGTTGGAAATGACCGTTGCGATAGGCGCAGCATCTAATAATAGCCGAAACCGCTCCTCACTTTCGCGTAAGGCGGCATCTGACTGTTTGCGGGCAAGCAAGCTACTAATTGTCGAACTGTAGAGCACCAGAATATCCAAGAGCGCTTTTGAGACCGGTTTATGTAAGACGCCATTATCTGCGGCCAGGCAGCCCAGGCTTTGTTGACCATTCCATAAGCCAGCCGCAGCGTTCCAACCAACACCGATCGGTTTGAAATTGCTAAACAATTGGGCATGTTCATCGAAGACAAAGTGATCAGTTTTGGCCAATGTCCGCTGCAGAATCCCCGTGAGGCTGGCTGCGGCAAACCGAAGATGATGTTCAGCGACCACTTGGCCTTGGGCATCCGTGCCATAGGTGCCCAGAATCAGATCATGTTCGGCATCGTACAGCAATAACCCCAACCGTTCGAAACCAAACCGTTCAAGCCCTAGCTCAATGGCGCGTTTATAGAAATCGTCCAATACGTCGATGAGTGTCAGTTCAATCGTAATTTCATGAAGCGCCTTCAGATAGGTCTGGAACGCGTACTCTTCCTCTGTTTTCGCACGTAAGGCATCTTCCGCTTTTTTGCGGTTGGTTACATTACGAGCCGAGACGATGAGTTCCAGCAGTTCGCCCGTGCCTTCTGCGCGAATGAGGCGCGCAGCGAATTCCAGCCAGAGATAATGACCTGCTCGATGGCGGAAACGACAAGTCAGTGAGACAAAAGGGGTAGGCCGCGCGAGAATCTCGCGATGAGCTTCCTGGAGCGCGGCCAGATCGTCGGGATGGAGAAAGGCAAAGCCAGATTGTCCCAGCAATACTTCTGGCTCATAACCGAGGAGGGTGCGACTGGAGGGTGAAACATAGACAAATTCGCCAACCGCGTTAAAGCGGATCACCATATCGGTAATGTTATCCGCCAGCAGCCGGTAACGCGCTTCGCTTTCACGCTGCGCCGCTTCCGTTTTTTTGCGCCCCAATAAGCTACCAATCGTCAGGGCGTACAGCGCAAAGATCTCTGGTTGTTGCTGGAGTAGATTATCGGTCACCAACCAGCCCACACTCTGGGTGCCACTCCAGAGGGCCGCGGCGGCATTCCAGCCAAACCCGATCGGCGCCAGGTTATGATAGAGTGGCTTAGCACTATCCACACAAAACCGTTCCGCAGCCCGGAAGGCTCGCCACATAATCTCATCTGGCTTAGGGGTAAAGCGCAGCGAACGTTCATCATGGATCTCCCCGTCTAGATCGGTGCCAAAGGTGCCAAGCGCACTGTTCTGTTGGGCATCGTAAAGAAATAACGCCAGACGGTCAAACCCAAGCCGGCTGCGCCCCAACACAACGGTCTGTTTATAAAATTCATCTAGCTGGTCTATTTGCATCAGTTCGAGGGTGATCTCATGCAACGCTTTAAGATAATTTTGAAAGGCGCGTTCTTCCTCCGTTTTGGCCTGCATCGCCTGCTCGGCATTGTGGCGGTCGGTGATGTCACGATTGACCCCGACCACCCCAATAGGAAGGCCGTGCTCATCCTTGAGCAGCGTAACAGAACTCAGTATATAGAGCTCGGTGCCATCCCTGCGGCGATGCACGATTTCACCTTGCCATTTACCGTGTTCAAGCAGGGCTTGCTTTGCTTGTTGGTCACTCTCTTGATCTGCTCGATAGTCTGTCGATGGCAAGAGTTTGGTGACTTTCTGCCCAATCGCCTCTTCGGCGCGCCAGCCATAGATGGTTTCGGCGGCTTGATTCCAGCTTTGAATGCGAAATTCCAGATCGGTCGCAATTACCGCGTCGCTGACATTTTCCTGTAAGCTGGCGTAATAATGGAGTTGGCGCTCACGCGCTTTGCGTTCGCTGATATCGCGGGTGATGCCTACGAGACCGATCAGTTCGCCTTGCAAATTTCGCAGAGGAAATTTCGTCGTCGCAGCCCAAATGACGCTGCCATCCAGCCCAATAGTGCGTTCTTCACGGTTACGGAGGGGCAGCCCAGACTGGAATAATTGCGCTTCATCCGCCTGGAATTGTTGGGCCATTGCCGCTGGCACAAACGCAAAATCATCTTTGCCAACCGTCTCCTCTGGCGTCATGCCAAAGGAGTTGGCGCGTGCCAGATTGCTTAAAACGGTACGATGGTGGCGATCTTTAATATAAATATAGTCGGGGATTGTGTCAATTAGCGTGCGCAGCAGGTTGCGCTCCTCGGCCAACCCAGTTTGGGCTTGTTTGCGCTCGGTGATGTCGGTCAGCGTGCAGAGTAAACGCGCCGCGCCAGTTATCGGGGCTGGAATCTGGCTGATCCTGAAGTTCACCTCGAAAAGCGTGCCATCTTTGCGGTAGCAGCGGATCTCGATCTGTTGGCCAGTCTGAGTCTGAAGCGCGGTTGTGATGCTAGCCTGCACACGTGCGAGATCAGCCGCGTGAATCAAGTCGTATAGCGAGCCATAATAAGCATCGTCTGGCTCACAGGCAAATAACCGATGGAAAGCGGCGTTGGTCTGTTGGATGGACAGATCAGACTGGACAATCAGAATACCGTCGGGGCTATTATTTAAGATCGCCTCGACCCGTTCTTTGGCCTCATTGAGTTCCACGGTACGCGCCGCCACCTTCTGTTCAAGTTGGGTCACATGCTGAGCATTTTCCAACGCCAGGCTAGCATGATGGGCAAATACTTGGAGTTTTTCAATATCCGTTGTCTGAAAATGATCGGGGGTAGCGCTGTCAACAACGAGCAGGCCAATCGCCAGACCGCGGATCTCAATGGGCGTGCCAATCGACGAGCGAATCCATTCGCTTACTGGCAGCGCCATCCAAGTGGGATCAGCCTGCGTATTCGGTACAAAATAGGCCTTCCGGCCAATGATAACAGGACCACCGCCGATGGATGTGGTGGAAAACCTGTAATCTCGGAAAAAGGCTTCCGCTTCCGCGGTAAAGCCGCGCACATAGGCCACACGCCCTTGGTCGCCTTCAAACAGAATGATCGAGCCAGCCTCGCTCGGAACGACCATGGCCGCAGAATCCAGGATTTGCTGCATCACGCGCTCCACGGCCAGTGAACTGGTCAGCGCCGCCAGACTATCGCGCAGCGCCTCGGCAAAGCGGCGTTGTCCCCGCTCTGCCGCTGCAATCTGCATACGATCGGTGATATTGCTATGAGCCACCACCACACGACGGGGGGGCGCTTCGGCAAAAGGGGTTACGCGTAAGCTAGACCAGCGTTGCTCGGTGGCGCTATGGCAAGGATATTCCAGGTAAAAATCATCCTTTTGCCCACGAATCACCGCGCGGATCCCGGCGGCAGTCAGTTCAGCTTCAGCGGCATTCAAGCCGGTGGCATTATCACAGACGGTCAGGTAATTTTCCCCCAGCCAGCGCTGGGAGGTCGGCACACCATTCTCCTTGCCAAACTGCTGCCAGGCAGCATTGATCTTGATGATCGCGCCATTGCTCGCCAACACGGCGGTGCTGGCGGGAAAGGCATCCAGAGTCGATTCTAGAAATTGGCGCATCTCCTCAACGGCTTGGGCCTGCCGCTGCTGCTCGGCCTGCAATGTCTTCTGAGCAGTAATATCGCGTCCAACAGCCTGATACTCGAATGGGTGTCCAACCTCATCCAGCGTGAGTTGGTTGGTCCATTGAAACCAATGGAGTGTGCCATCGGCCAACTGCAGCGGGTTTTCAGAAGTAGCCGAAAGTTTAGCTGGGTTCATGGAGGCAAGGGTTGCGATTACGTAGGCATGATACGCTGGCGGGATCAGGTCCAGAATACTTTGCCCAATCAGCGCGTCTGGATCTTTGCCAAACGCTTCCGCATAGGCCCGATTGACAAAGGTTAGTTTGAAATCGAGCTGAAAACGCCCAATTAAATCAAGTTGGTCTTCAACCACGCGCCGGTGGCGCTCTTCACTCTGGAGCAACGCCTGTTCCGCCTGCTTGAGTTGCGTAATCTCTTCGACCACAGCGATATAATAATCGGGCGCCCCGTGAGCATCACGCACGAGGCTCACGGTCAGGTTCACCCAAACCACGTGGCCGCGCTGATGGCAATAGCGCTTCTGTGTGGCATAGAATGGAATTTCACCCTGCTCGAGTTGATGGATACCCTTCAAATCAGCAAGTAGATCGGCAGGGTGCGTAAACGATTGAAAAGTTTTTTCTAAAAGTTCTTCAATGCTATAACCCACAATCTCCGAGAACCGTTGATTAACTTGTAGACAACGGCCATCCAGCGCGCAGCGGGCAATCCCCACCGCCACTTGTTCAAAAATCGCCCGAAATAGACTTTCGCTGCGGCGCAATACTTCGTCCGTGCGCTGGATCTCGACCACGTGTCGTTCCAACTCGGCAGTGTGACGGGTAATGGCTTCGGACAAGTGCATTTGCTGAACGGCAATGGCCAGTTGGTTGGCAACTTCTGTGGCAATCTCTTGATCTTCAGCGGTGAAAAAACCGGGTGTGACGGCGTTTAACCCGAACAGGCCAAGCAACTGCCCCTGAACCACCAAACGGGCTTGGATGCCCGCAACTAAGCCATCTTTGATCAGTTGCTGGTAGACGGGCGTGGGTGGGATAGTGCGGAGATCGTCAATGATTCTGGTCTGCGCCGTGCCAAAGCCTTCATCCCAACCA